>CAZRFK010000010.1:0-34878 GCA_964599275.1 uncultured Clostridia bacterium | reverse complement strand
AAGTGTTCTCCTCTAACCCGGGCCGTACGATTATCGGCTCAATGACTCCGACTTCGCTTATTGACTTGGCTAGTTCACCTAACTCCTCTTCTGGGAAGTGACTACGCGGTTGAAACGCACTCTGCCTGATGCGGTCCAACCTAAGTTCCTCTACCCTGGACCCTGTCGAAGATGAGTCTTTCTGTTTGTGGCGGAGATTATCCCACCAGTTTCTCAACATAGGACGATCTACTCCCCCTGAATGCTCGTATCAAACTCTTACTCATCACATTTCCTCACGGATACCTATGTATCCTCCCAAATGACCCTACAAATGAAAGACATCTATACAGCCAAGCATAAAGTAACCCTGGATACACTATTTCAGTGTAAACAGCCTGTAACTTGTCTGGTTGACTAACTACTAAGGTACATCAAAGGGAAACCACCAGTCAAAAGAAGTTCATCTCGGGCAATTTTGAAAAGGCGGCAGACACAAACTGACGAGGGTCTGAGAGCCATACCTCTTCCCTGTGTCAATTAATATGCGGTTAAACTTAATAACGTTTTAGCTTTTGAGCGACCATCAGGGAGCGATTTATATCATCATGGGGCAACCTGTAGGGATAACGCCCAATGACTTTAACACCAAACTTCTGCAGAGATTCGTGGGCTTCTCTGATTTCCTTATTCACGCCTCGTCCTTTCCACCAAACGAAAAAGCCTCCGACGTTAACCAGGTGGCAGGTGATTTTAAGCAGCTGGTTTACCGGGGCTACGGCTCGAGCAACACACATATCGTGATAACTCTCAGCAGCTCGTAAGTTTTCAGCTCTTGATTTTACGATTTTCGTATTCTCTATTTTCATTTTTTGCATGGCTTTAAGCAAAAAGCCTACTTTCTTACCGGCGCTGTCAATCAGCCTGAAAGACCAATGGGGTCGGGCAACAGCCAGAACAAGGCCAGGAAACCCACCTCCACTTCCCACTTCAACTACAGACAGCGATCCATTCAGACCGCTGGCTAACAAGTCTAGGACTCTCAGCCCTATAATTGAATCAAGCAGGTGGCGATGCAGGAGTGTTTTCGCATTGCAGTCAGCAACGAGGTTTAATTGGCTGTTGTGTCTTTGAATCTGCGAAAGATGATGAGAATATTTATCGGCTGCATCCCCCGGAAGATAGCTATTGGTAAAATGCAGGAGTCTCGAGATTCTTTTGTGGTCTACCTTTGAAGACGAAGACATATCCGTACAGCACACCTCTCCTAGTTAGACACAATCTTTATGAGAATTGACTGTTTTATCACTTTTCTATCCAGACCAGCAGTACCGATATGTCAGCCGGTGTGACGCCAGGAATGCGCATAGCCTGTCCCAGCGATTCAGGTTGGACCCTTTTTAATTTCTCCTTGGCTTCTGTAGCCATCCCAGGAATCTCATCGAAGCAGATACGAGAGGGGATTTTTTTGTCTTCTGAGCGTCGGAACCTCTCAACCTGTCGCTTTTGTTTTTCTATATATCCCTGATACTTCAGATCTATTTCAACCTCATGCCAGACAACCGTAGATAACCCTTCCTCCGCCATGCCAATCTCAGCAAAATCGGGGTAGCTTATTTGAGGTCTTCGAAGAAGTTCGGCCAATGTGGCCGGTTCATTTAAAGAAGAACACCCCAAATCCTCCAACCATGCATTGATGTGTGGGTCAGGAAATACTCTAGTATTTTGTAACCGCTCCATTTCTTGTTCCATGAGGTGCTTGCGTTTAAGCATACGATTATAACGCTGCTCTGAAGCCAAACCGGCGCTGTAACCTATATCAGTTAAACGCAGATCGGCATTGTCCTGGCGAAGCATCAGCCGGTATTCTGCCCTCGCAGTTAGCATACGGTACGGTTCATCCACCCCACTGGTAACCAGATCATCAATTAGTACTCCTATATAAGCTTGTGAACGGTCAAGAATTATCGGCTCCTCATTGACTACAGATCTGGCAGCATTCAAGCCTGCTATTAATCCTTGGGCTGCCGCTTCCTCATATCCTGAAGTCCCATTTATCTGACCTGCACAAAACAACCCCTCAATAATTTTAGACTGTAAACTCGGTGACAGATCCAGTGGATCAAGGTAATCGTATTCTATAGCATAACCGGGGCGTATTATTTCAGCACCACGCAAGCCAGGAATGGTTTTCAATATCTCCATTTGAACATCTTCTGGAAGGCTGGTTGACAGTCCTAATACATACATCTCATCGGTGGTGCGGCCTTCAGGCTCCAGAAATATTGGATGAGAATCCTTATCTGGAAAACGCATGACCTTGTCTTCCACAGATGGACAATAACGTGGGCCTACTCCTTCTATAGTCCCATCAAAAAGGGGAGCCCGGTTGATGTTATCATGAATCACCTGATGTGTTTTTTCGTTTGTGCGGGTCAGCCAACAGGGCATCTGGTATTCGGGGCGCCAGAATGAACTGTCGACAATATCACCTTCCGGATCATTGGGTGGAGACATGTAGGAAAAAGCTTTGGGCTGCTCATCACCAAGCTGCTCTTCCATTTCCTCCACATCAACCGTCTGTCCATCCAGACGGGGAGGAGTACCAGTTTTGAATCGCCTCACCGTTAGCCCGTGCTGCACCAAATTCTCGGATAAACCCCGGGCAGGAAGCAGTCCATTTGGACCGGACTCATAGGCGTGATCACCTGTGATTACACGACCATTCAGATATACGCCGCAGGTGAGTATTACTGTCTTTGCCCTGTATTTCAAATCCGTTTTAGTTGCCACCCCTTTAACATGTCCGATATCGGAAACCAACAGCCTATCTACCATTGCCTGCCTTAAAGTTAAACGATCCTGTTTCTGAATCTCCTGAAGCATTCTGTGGGAGTAGACATCCTTGTCCGCCTGGGCACGCAGAGCCTGAACCGCAGGCCCTTTTCCAGTATTCAGGGTCCGGATCTGAATAAATGAATCATCAATATTTTTGCCCATTTCCCCACCCAATGCATCTATTTCACTAGCTAGCTGCCCTTTACCCGGACCCCCTATCGATGGATTGCAGGGCATCATCGCTATACTATCTATGTTTAAAGTTAACAGCAGAGTTTGCCTTCCAAGACGGGCCGCTGCCAGAGCTGCCTCACATCCGGCATGTCCAGCTCCTACAACGATAACATCGTAATTACCTGCCGTATACACCGCCAAACCCTCCTCTGAAAATCATCACATAAATTAATAAATTCATTATTATTTTCCCAAACAAAAATCGGAAAAAATACGTTCCAGAAGATCCCTCGTGGCTGTCTCTCCGGTAATTTCACCCAAGGCCTGAAGTGCTTCGCGCATATCAATGTTGACGAGATCAATGGGGATTTGGCTGTTGAGGCCACTGATAGCTTCCTTGACAGCTTCTTCAGCCTGGCGTAATTTATTCTCGTGCCTGGCATTCGTCACCACCACCCCTTCACCAGCTGGGGGGAGGTCTCCCTTTATCACTTCCCTGGATATTATCTCAATTAATTCATTTAATCCTTCGCGATTCTTCGCTGATATTTTGACGCTCCTTGGTACGTTAGAACTGTCTTGTAATAGCTTAGATGCCTGTTGAAAATTAAATGAGTTTTGCTGTAAGTCTATTTTATTTATCACAGGAACGATGGAAGCATCCAAATTCAACTGCCCAATCCATTCACACAAGGCTTTATCTGCTGGTCTGATTTTTTCACTATCATCAAACACCAAAAGAATGAGGTCAGCATTTTCTGCGGCATCCCTGGCCCTATCTACGCCCATTTGTTCAATTCGACCTGCGTCACTACGAATACCAGCAGTATCAATCACTACTAATGGAATACCATCCACAACAATCATCTCTTCTAATAAGTCTCGCGTGGTACCAGGAACATCGGTAACAATTGCTCGCTCCCTTTTTAACAAGGCATTCATAAGCGATGATTTACCAACATTTGGTCGACCTAGAATGACTGTTTTTACCCCTTCTCGGAAGGGTTTTCCTGCTGAAGCGGTATCTATTAAATGGCGTAAATTCTCAGACAGCGATGTCAGCTCTTCTGTCATCTCTTTTCTTTGCGCCTGCTGAATATCCATCTCGGGATAATCCAAAACAACTTCGATACGGGCCATGATATCCAGGATCCTGTTTCTTAAATCTGAAATTTTCTCGCCCAGGTCTCCTTCCAGGTGCTGAAGAGCCAATTTCGCGCTAGTTCGCGAACGAGATTCTATCACATCAGCAACTGCTTCTGCCTGAGTGAGATCCAATTGGCCGTTGATAAACGCTCTGCGTGTAAACTCCCCGGGTTCAGCTGGCCTAGCTCCAGCGTTGAAGACCGCACGCAGAACAGACTGCACGGGAATTGGCCCGCCGTGACAATGAAACTCAATTACATCTTCACCGGTGTAACTTCGGGGAGATTTCATGATGAGAAGAATTACTTCATCAACTTTATTTTCTTGTTCGTCGGTGACATAGCCATAATGAATGGTGTGGGTGCAGGTACTATTTATATCAATGTGACTGCCAGTGGGTTTTCTAAAGATCTGCTCGGCTACCTGCAAAGCATCAGGACCACTTATACGGACTACAGCAATGCCACCTTCACCTGGTGGGGTAGCTTGAGCAGCGATGGTATCTTCTATGGAACTTTTAAATGCCAAGTCCAAGGTGGCAACTCCTTTCAATAATTAAAACGACTCTATAAATAAATGTCAAAATAACATTTTATAGAGACGAGAAGGGAGTATGGATCTTATCATTGTTCAACCATTTGTCATTTTATATTTTTCACCGAGCTCAACACTACAACACACAAAATTATAGATTATTTTCTATGTCTATCATTCTCACGTGCTAGTTCACCAGCTAGTAGCCTTACCAAAGTTTCAACTTTTGAGTGGCAGCGGCCGTTAAAACCAAATCATCAAGTAGATTGGGGGGTGATAATCACATATCTTCTCGGATCTTCGCCCTCACTGTGGGTAGTAACTCGGGAATCATCCTGTAAAGTAGTATGCACAATTTTTCGCTCATGAGGCGGCATAGGATCCAGTCGGGCCGATCTGTCGCTGCTGACCGCGCGCATGGCCATTCTCTCTGCCAGACTTTTAACGGTCTCGCGTCGCTTGCTTCGGTAATCACCTGCATCAACTATCACCGTGCGCCGATCCGAAGAGCTGCGACCAGTTACAACATTAACTAAATACTGAAGAGCATTTAGTGTCTTCCCGTGCCGGCCAATTACCAGTCCCAGATCGTCACCATTGATTTGACAGTAAATGAACTGGTCACTCTCACTTGAGGTCACTTCAACATCAACGTCGATATGTTTGATGAGCTCAGACAAAAACTCTTCTGCGAATCGTTTTTTATCTCTATCAACAGTAACACGAACACGCGATTCACGGTGGCCAATGCCCAAAAAACCCCGTGAACCTTCATCAATAACTTCAACCTCCACCTCATCTCGACAAATTCCCAGTTCATCAAGTGCATTCTTGACAGCCTCATCAACATTTTGACCATGACGGATGATGCTTTCCATTCAACCGGTTTCTCCTTCCGGGGAATTAGATGACTCCTCGGCCTCGAGCATTGCATTGACAATAAACTGCTGGCCTACCCCAAAAATGTTCGTAACCGTCCAGTAAAGAGCAAGACCGGCTGGAAACTGCGTGCTGATATAACCAACGAACAAAGGCATACCGTATTTCATCAAATTTTGCGTACCGCCCTGCTGATCACCAGCAGCACCAGTCATTGTTACCTGAGTCTGGGTAAATGTTGCAATAGCTGCCAATACTGGCAGTAAGTAAATCGGATCCGGTTCGGCCAGGTTTGGTAACCAGAGAAAGGCTGCTTCCGCTCCAAAATCGAATTGCCGTAATGCACGAAACATGGCAATAATTATTGGCATCTGCAATAACATAGGCAGACAACCAGCTGCTGGATTCACATTGTTCTCTTTCCAGAGCTTCATTGTTTCTTCGTTGACCTTCTCCTGGTTTCCTTCATACTTGTCCTGTATTTCTTCTAATTCCGGATTGAGTTCCTGCATCTTACGTGTAGTGCGGTTCTGAGAATAAGTTAATGGAAGCAAGAGCATACGGAAGCATATCGTTAGCAAAATTATCCCGAGTCCATAGCTGCCAACGGAATCTCCAAAAAACTCTATGCCTGCTGTCATTAAATTAATTATCGACTGCCACATTGTATTACAACCCGCCTCCTATTTGAGGAATTGCCTAAGTCAGCAATCCCACTTTATATACTGTACCAATTATGGTTTGTTTTACCCACCAAGAAACTATGGTACCGGATCATAACCAGTAGCTCCCAGAGGATGACATTTCAGAATCCTGCGTAGAGAAAAATATCCTCCGCGAAGGACTCCATATTTGCGGACCGCCTGAATTGTATACTCCGAACAAGTAGGACGAAACCTACAGGTCCCTGGAAAAAGTGGCGACACATGTTTTTGATAAAAGCGAAGTATGCTGAGCACTGCCCGACGGACCACACATAAACAACTCCTTTAGGTTGTTTTCTGTAGTTAATCGATCATTCCTTTTGATATAATCCAACCGTCTGCAAAAGATCTTTTATCTCGTTTTTAATATTGCTAAAGTCTGCCCCCCGGGCCGCGGAACGAGCCACCAGAACCAGATCATACGGCTTCAAACTCCCCGCCGCCAACCGAAATGCTTCTCTCAGCCTCCGTCGAATGCGATTTCTTTGTACAGCGCCCCCAAGCCGCTTTCCTACTGCAAACCCCACTCGGGGAGAATCCAACTTTGTCTTACGGTAATATAAAACAACAAACCGTCCGGCAATAGACTTGCCTTCATCAAAAACAGCAGTGAAACTATCTCCTCCAGGCAGCCGTCCGGCTTTCAACTTTAGCCTCCTATTAAGCAGGATATAATAACAAGATTGGCAGCAGATGTGACGGGGCCATTTTGAGGGCTTCATTCTCCTACTTATAAATGTAGCAAGCGTTGAAATTCAACTAAAAACGTAGAGCCCCAGTTTTCGTTTCATTTTCGCATACAACTTCCAGTCTCTCATTACATTGCAAATTATATTTTCCCTGCAATGTACCTGTCAACTCAGACTGAACGTTAGAATTTTTCCACAAAAGACATCAAACCTTCTAAAGGAGTTATTGTTATTTTCTAGAATGTTAACTAGAGAAGGTTGAAAATCTATTTTATCAATTCTAAAAGGCCAAGTGCCGACAGCAACTATCCACGGTTAACCACAGATTATCCACAAGTTTGTGTGGATAATCTGTGGTAGAGTATCTTGTTATGTGCTAAAATGGCACAATAAGCATAATTATCGACAAATACCACCACGGACTCCCAAATCAGCGATGAGTCGCGTTTTGATCGTGTGGATAACTTGTCTCCGTCCTTGTGGACTTCTTGGAAAAACAATTAATATGTTAATTACAGTATACAAGTAGCAACAATATACCTTCGAATGGACAAGTATTTAAGCTAATGATTTCTTCTTCGTGTACAACAATCTGATTGATAATTATTCTCTACGTCATATGTTTTTATTTAGATTTGTACTGCACCGAGATACTGATGTTTTCCTGTACAATAAATATCAGCAATTACGCACCGGCATCAAGTCAGTGGAAATAAAAGACCGATCATATGTAGACCTTAACATTTTGGAGGAGTTCTAATGTCGTTGGAAGTAGAGGAAATTTGGGAAAAAGCTTTAGATCGGGTACGGCAAGAAGTGTTACGTCCGAGTTTTGAGACCTGGCTGCGTAACTCTGAAGCTGTGGAAATGGATTCACAGCAAAAACAACTTATAGTAGCAGTGCCGCATGAATTTGCAAAAAATTGGATAAGTGAAAATTATTCTTCAGCCTTGAAAGATGCCCTCTACGATGTAACAGGTACGGAAGTTGGTCTTGATCTCGTTGTTGACCTCGAAAAAACCTCCGGGACCAGCTCGCAAGACTACACTGAAGAACAGCAACGTCAGATGAATGGCCAAACAGAGTCCGCTGCAACAGAGGTGGATACCCATTCTTCCTCTTCCAATGCGGAAGCAGTCGGCTCTTCTTTGAACCCCAAGTATACTTTCGACAATTTTGTGATAGGTAGTAGTAATCGACTTGCCCACGCTGCTTCTTTAGCAGTATCCCAGGCCCCAGCTCTGGCCTATAATCCACTTTTTCTGTACGGCGGAGTAGGGCTTGGTAAGACACACTTGATGCAAGCAATTGCCCATAAGGTATTACAAGATACCCCCTCGAAAAATGTAGTGTATGTTTCCTCCGAGCGTTTTGCCAATGAACTTATTAACTCAATTAGAGACACTGAAACTGTGAGCTTTCGCAACCGTTACCGTACGGTTGATGTCCTGTTAATTGATGACATCCAGTTTTTGGCCGGTAAGGAACGTACCCAGGAAGAGTTCTTTCACACATTCAACGCTTTACATGAAGCAAACCGACAGATAGTTATATCGAGTGATCGGCCTCCCAAGGAGATTCCCACTCTCGAAGAAAGACTGCGTTCTCGTTTCGAATGGGGTCTAATCTCAGACATTCAACCTCCTGACCTGGAAACGCGGATAGCAATTCTTCGCAAAAAAGCTCAGGCGGAGGATCTGGATGTTCCTGATAAAGTCCTCAGATACATAGCAGAAAGCATCACCACAAACATAAGAGAGCTAGAAGGAGCCTTGGTGCGATTAGTTGCATTTTCATCACTGCGTCAGCAGAACATTACTATGGATCTAGCTGATGAAGCACTTCGTGATCTTCTTCCACAAAAATCTTCAGAACCACTCAGCATTAAAGTTATTCAAGATGTAGTATCCCAGTACTATAACATTACTGGTAATGAAATGACGGGCCGTCGTAGAACCCAGGCTATTGTATTTCCCCGCCAGGTAGCAATGTATTTGTCGAGACATATGACAGAGCAATCCCTACCACAGATCGGGGAAGAGTTTGGCGGACGCGACCATAGTACCGTCATTCATGCCTGCAACAAAATTAAAGAAAAAGCAGAAGAAGACCCTAAACTACAATCAACAATCCAGGAACTGAAACGCCAGATTGAAGGCGGTAGATAATAATTTATTTACCCATTTAGCTGTATACTACCAGGAGGACCTGTAGATAAATATATGAACAAGTTATATATAACCTGTTAATAATTCGTTAATAAGTTCGAATAAATTAGTCAACTGTTTAAAGTGTTGATGGATTTTCGTCAGTGTAAACACTTTATAAACATGGCAAAAAGGCAGCGTACTAGGGGAGGAAGGTAGTTTTCAACATAATCCACAGCCCTACTACTACTACTACTATTATTATTATCTACATAAAGAATTAGTAGCTTAGGCTAAATTAAACTAAGTTTATTCCATTCAGAAAGGGTGGATGGCCTCATGAAGCTGCAAACTCAACAAAGTTCTTTTGAATTTGGTCTGCAAACGGTATACCAGGCCATATCACGGGGAAGTAGTCATCCAGTATTAACAGGAATTCTACTTACCGCACAGGAACAAATCATTCATCTTTCCGCTACCGATTTGGAAAAAAGCGTTGAATGTATAGTACCTTCGGAAATACAAGCCCCTGGTTCCTTGGTTTTACCGGGGAGGCAATTACGAGACATAGTGAGCAAGATACCTGAGGGTGAAATCTCTTTAACTGCACCAGAAGATCGTCATCAAGCAGTTATAACCTGGAGAAATTCTGAATTTGTTTTAAACGGATATCCCCCTGACCAATTTCCAGCACTACCTACTCCTGATGAAACCAAAACGTTCACTCTATCTGTGGGCGATTTGGAAGATGCTCTTACACGAACAGAGTTTGTGGCCTCCTCTGACGATTCTATGCCCATAATAAGCGGAGTAAAACTTGGATTTTCAGATGGGGTTATGCAGACAATAGGTACGGACGGGTATCGGGTTGCCGTCTTTGAAAAGCCCATTACTACAGTAACCCCTGACGATCTGGAGTTAGTACTTCCGAAAAAAAGCACTAAGGACTTGCTTCGAATGATGAGTGCTGTGGATGAAACTGGAGAAGTCCAAGTGTCATTGTCTGAGAATCATGTTTTCTTTGAGTTTGAAAATGGTGTGAAATTCTCCACCGTTACCCTGGAAGGTCAATATCCTGATGTATTGACAATGGTTCCTGAGCGTGAACAGTACGCCACTCATATGACTTTTGACCGGTTGGATTTCAACGGAGCTTGTGAGAGAACCTCCTTGCTGGCTAAAGAGCAAAAGGGCGGTGCAAAACCGATCCATTTGCATGTGAAGTCGGATAGATTGATATTCAAAGGAAGCTCCCCAGAATTAGGAGAGGCTTACGACGAAATAGACGGTCAGTTGGAAGGTGATGAGCTCGATATTCTCTTCCGTGCTAGATATCTCATGGAAGGAATGAAAAATATAGATAATGAACAGGTTACATTTAGTTTTACAGATCAAGAAAATGCAGCACAGATGCAAGGTGTAGGCGACGATCAATACTTGTACGTTGTACTGCCAATGAAAGTTAGAGATTAGGGGGATGCAATATTACTCATAATCAAAGAAACACCCAACCGAAAGAATTTTCTGTTGATTTCTGCAGACCTATGAAGTTGGATTCTTTTTTAAAACTTACGGGGTTGGCCCCCACTGGAGGGGCTGCAAAACATATGATTAAAGATGGTCGAGTCAAACTCAATGGTGAAGTTCATATGCAGCGGTCTTCTAAGCTGCAGCCAGGTGATATAATTTGTGTAGAAGGAGTGGGCAGATTGAAGGTAGTGAAGGAAGAATAGTGTAGGAGCTGAGAGTTTAGTGTACGTTAAGAAATTATTACTCCACAATTATCGCAGCTATAAACATCTAAAGTTTGAGCCCGAGCCAGGGCTCAATATCATTATTGGTGACAATGCAGCGGGAAAAACCAATCTTTTGGAATCGTTATATTACCTGGCCTCGGGTAGTTCATCCAGAACACATCGTGATTCAGAGTTGGTTAAATGGGGATCAGATGGATTTCGAGTGCAGGCAACTGTAGATGGTAGTACAGTTAAGCACACTCTTCAATTCAGTTATCGCAGCGATCAGGGAAAAAAGTATAAACTCGATGGTGTCGAGCAGGATAGACTTCGAGAGGTTTTGGGCGTTATCAATGCTGTTATATTTTCGCCTGATGATCTGGTTTTAGTTAAGGGAGCTCCAAAAGAACGTCGGGATTTTTTGAATGCCGAAATCAGCCAGGTGAATCCCAGATATCAGTCAGATATTTCTCAATACAAACGCGTTGTCCGTCAGCGAAATGATGTTTTAAAAAAAATAACTGCGTCTCGAAGCTCGAAAGAAACAGCAGATCTCACGCTTGAGCCATGGGATAGACAGCTGATTGACAGAGGTAGGGAAATCATAACTTCTCGCATCAAGATGCTCCACGCTTGGGGCAAATACAGCTGTGCCAATTACAAAAAACTTACTGAAGGGCGGGAAACTTTGAGCATCGCTTATCGGTTAACCTTAGAGGATGATATGACCTTACTTTTAGCTGGTAAAGAGGTTGACCAATCTCATGCCGATCTTTCGGGTAGCAATAATCCCGGTCGGCGAGCCCTCCGAACACGTGTCGGTGAATTGTTGGAGTCATCAATACATCAAATAAGGAAGGATGAAATGAAACGCGGGTATACTATGCTGGGACCACACCGGGATGATATTGTGTTTTATGTTGACCGCCGTCCTGCCCGTTTATTTGCATCGCAAGGACAGCAGAGATCAGTGGCACTTGCATTGAAAATTGGAGAAGTTGAGTGGATAATGGACCAAACAGGAAAGACCCCTTTACTCTTACTAGATGATGTTATGTCTGAACTGGACGTATCTCGCGCTGAAAGATTGGCCAGGTTGGTTGGAATTGGCGGACAGACTTTTATTACCTGCACTGATCTTGGTGATTTAGATATGAATCAATTGGAAGGGACATTATGGAGGGTTGAGTCGGGGGATGTGGTGCGGGTTGGATGATTACAAGGATAACTATGAAATTGAATCAGTTGGCAAAATAATTCAATCAATGATCAGGCGCCGCTCTGGCCTGAACTATCAATTGAAGAAACAGGAGATCTTTCTGCGTTGGAATGATATTGCTGGTGATCAGCTGGTTGATAAGTTGTTTCCTTTACACATTAAAGGAAAAGTTTTATATGTTGGGGCGGTGAGTTCCTCCTGGGCACAAGAAGCTGGGTTTTTCAAGCGTCGATTATTAAATAATATTTCCCGGGTGATAGGCGAAAATATTGTCGAAGAAATCAGGGTTGAAATCAGAAGCAGCAGTAATTTGTCTTCAGAAATTAATGATATTTCAAGAGCAGCAGACAATAATAAAGCTGACAAACCCAACTTTGATGGATACCAGCCAGATCTATCCGATGCTTCTGATATTCATCAAATGTTGGAACAATTAAAGCAAGCTGATGAAAGCCTGAAAGAATGGAGACAACAACAGGGATGGCCGGTTTGTAAACAATGCGACCAAGTTATTCCGCCCAACTGGTCTCAAAAAGACCAGGAAGACGAAGATTTGTGCCCTATATGTGCACGAAACAGAGAATTTGATAAGATGCCCTCTGTTCGTCAGATTATACGTCAAGCACCTTGGATGAATCCGTATCAGCTAATGGCAGAGACTGGAGCAGCGTTTGAAATTTGTCAACAGGTAAGGACTCAGATGGAGAATTTCCTTAGGGCCAGGATCGTCGAGTGTGTAGGAGAAGCTAAAGAAAACGATAACGATGTACCAGAAGATTTTCGTCGTAGAGTAATGCAACTACTTATGTTGGTGAAGCAGACAGCTAATCCTTCGCTTCGTCAATCAACTGTTGAACGTGAATGCGGGCCCGCGGCAGCGAATTTGTTTTTTTCAGACACTCATGAGAAATGATTCAGCTGCTGTAATGATGGAAGGTGTTTGAATGTATTTGCATGTTGGCTGGGGTCAATTAATTCGAACAAAAGATATTGTAGCTATTTGCAGTCGTGAAACCTGGAATGATTCCCTTGACAATCAACAGATGTTCAGAATGTTTGAGATCGAGAATAAAGTGGAGAAAGTTGATTCCGCTGGAAAAGGGGAACCAGATTATAGGTCTATTGTAGTTTGTGCTGATAAGTTGGTTTTGTCCCCTATAACGCCCAATACTCTTCATGGTCGATTACAGGAGTCATTTTGAAGCGGCAAAAAGAATCAATTATATTTGCCTGTCAAAAAAATAAACACAGAGAATAAGTTGATTGTTGAGTAGGTGATTGAGTTGGAAACCATACTAAAAACACTACGAGCATTAAGTGGGGAAACACGTATCAAACTCATTAAACTCCTGCAAGAAGAGGAACTATGTGTTTGTGAACTGGAATATATTTTGGGGTTGTCGCAGCCTGCTATTTCTCAACAGGTAAAAATATTAAAAGATGCTGGTATAGCAAATTCAAGGCGTGAAGGGAATTGGGTCTATTATCGAATAGACAGTGAAGACTTGCGGCGAGCATTCAAAAATATAGTTAATTTCTTATATCAGGAATCGGGAGGCGGAGAGGCTCCTGATGGGTTGAAACTCGAATGGGACCTTCTGGAGGAAATTAAAGCCATGCCCGGAGACGTGTGCCCAAGAATACCTGAGGAGAATTCTGGCTAATAAATTGATGGAATATTGTTTAACTAAATCGGAAGGATGTAAAATTATTATATTTACTAAATAAATAATACAACCAACTTCCATCTATTCTCATTTTGTTTTTTCTTTGGTATAATTAATTATCCATTCAATGTCTCATTATTAGGCTATGCTTATGATTGTGCTACCAATTTATCCAGAGAGCTTGGGCTGTCGATGTTGAAGTTAGGGTCCTTGGTTTTAACCTGAAGTGTTCGTTTTCAGTCTGTTTTGGTTAGGTGGAAGTTGACTGATATAATTATATACAGTTCTGTTGTTGTTTCATGTAAATAACTCTGGTATTTTGGCAAAGTTGTTTGGAACAACCTTGTCTTATTCTTGGTTCATCACATTTGTTTGATGATTATTTATGTTTAGCGAATTTGATAATATTTGAGCTCAAGTGCTGGGTTTTAACCATTGTGGGAGGTGGATTTGTGCAGCAGGATTCTGCAGCAGAGGATCAGAGATCAGACGAACAGAACGATGCCCGTATGGAATCGATCTTGGATTACGATGAGAGTACAATTCAGGTTTTGGAAGGCCTTGAAGCAGTTAGACGTAGGCCTGGTATGTATATCGGGTCCACTGGAGAACAGGGGCTACATCACCTGCTGAATGAGGTAGTTGACAACAGTATCGATGAAGCTCTTGCCGGTATCTGTGACAGTATAGAGGTTGTTTTAAATGAGAATAACAGTGTAACGGTTATAGATAATGGTCGGGGCATACCCGTCGGCAAACATCCCAAGCTGGACCGGACTGCGTTGGAGGTAGCTCTGACAGTTTTACATGCAGGTGCCAAATTTGAACATAAAGGCTATAAAGTCAGCGGTGGATTACACGGGGTAGGGGTCTCGGTAGTAAATGCTCTTTCTGAATGGATGAAGGCCAGGATTAGGATAAATGGCGGAGAATGGGTGCAGCAGTACGAACGTGGAGTTCCAACTACAGAAGTTGAAAGAGTTGGAGATGCCCAGGAAACAGGCACTCGGATCAGTTTCAAACCAGATCCGGAGATATTTGAAGTTCTCGAGTTCAATTTCGATACGGTTGCTTCTCGCTTGCGTGAACTAGCCTTCTTGAATAAGGGAGTTGAGATTCATCTGGTTGACCGTCGAAACGGGCGGGAAAATTATTTCCTTTTCGAGGGTGGTTTAATATCCTTTGTCGAGTATCTCAACAGAAACAAAGATGTACTGCATAGTCAGCCAGTTTATTATCAGGGCGAGCGTGATGGAACAGAAGTTGAGTTTGCTCTGCAGTACAGCGATGCTTATGCTCAAAATCTTTTCTCCTTCGCAAACACAATACCGACTCGAGAAGGAGGTATGCACGAGGCGGGCTTCAAAAGTGCTCTAACTAGAGTTGTCAATGACTATGCACGAAACAACGATCTCCTAAAAGAAAATCAGGATAACTTATCCGGAGATGATGTCAGGGAAGGTATGACCGCTGTACTTAGCGTTCGGTTAGAAGAACCTCAGTTTGAAGGGCAGACGAAGACAAAACTGGGTAACAGCGAGATGCGAGGAATCGTAAATTCCATTGTGGGAGAGGGTTTGGGAGATTTTCTCGAAGAAAATCCTCGCGCAGCTAAAATTATTGTTGATAAGGCGAAAAAGGCTGCTCGAGCGCGGGAAGCCGCCCGCAAGGCTAGAGAATTGACACGAAGAAAAAGTGCCCTGGATGTCACTGCTCTGCCGGGTAAGCTCACAGATTGTTCTGTGCGGGATCCAGCAATGGCGGAGATGTTTATTGTTGAGGGTGATTCTGCTGGAGGTTCGGCTAAGCAGGCACGAGACCGCAGATTCCAAGCAGTTTTGCCTTTGAGTGGAAAAATTCTCAATGTCGAAAAAGCCCGACTGGATAGAATTCTTAACCACAAGGAAATACGTGCTATAATTACAGCTTTGGGTACTGGCATTGATGAGGAATTTGATATATCCAAGGCCAGATATAACAAAGTTATAATCATGACTGATGCAGACGTGGATGGGGCGCACATACGCACCCTACTTTTGACTTTCTTTTTCAGATATATGAAACCAATGATTGAAGCAGGGTATGTTTATATAGCCAGACCTCCGCTGTATCGTATCCGAAAAGGAAGTCAGGAGCACTATTGTTATTCTGAGCAGGACCGGGACAGGATAATCGAAGAACTGGGAAGAGGTCGTGTTGCAGTTCAGCGCTTCAAGGGGCTTGGTGAAATGAATCCAGAACAGCTCTGGGAGACAACGATGAACCCCGAAGAACGTACTTTAATGCAGGTACAATTGGAAGATGCCATGGAAGCAGATGAAATTTTCACAATTCTTATGGGATCGAAAGTTGCACCTAGAAGGAAGTTTATACAGGAAAATGCTGATGAAGTTGCATTCTTAGATACTGTTGTTTGATAGTTTAACAGTGAGGAGGATAATGCTCCTCAGGGGAGGTACCAAGTGGCTGAATTTACTCACGGAAAAATAGTGGATGTTTCACTGACAGAGCAGATGAAGCAAAGTTATATTGATTATGCAATGAGTGTAATCGTTAATCGTGCCCTTCCTGATGTGCGTGATGGGTTGAAGCCCGTGCACAGACGGATTCTTTATGCAATGCGAGACATGGGATTGACGCCAAACAGGCCGCACAGAAAGTCAGCTCGTGTGGTTGGCGAGGTGATGGGTAAATACCACCCGCATGGTGATAGGGCGCTTTACGATACTGTCGCTCGCATGGCACAAGATTTTAATATCAGATATCCCCTGGTTGACGGTCATGGAAACTTTGGTTCTATCGATGGTGATCCTCCTGCTGCTATGCGGTATACAGAAGTTCGAATGACCAAGATAGCCATGGAAATGCTTACTGATCTTGACAAGGATACTGTTGATTTTGTCTCAAATTTTGATGAGAGCATGGAGGAGCCTGCGGTATTACCTTCTCGTTTTCCTAACCTGCTGGTGAATGGAGCGTCGGGAATTGCAGTAGGAATGTCCACAAACATACCACCGCACAACCTGGGAGAAGTTATTTCTGCAGTTAAAGCGATGATTGACAATCCTGATATCACTTCGGAAGAGCTTATGGAGAATCACATTCCTGGTCCTGACTTCCCCACTGGCGCTACCATTTTGGGAAGGGAAGATATTCGTAAAGCTTATACCACTGGCCGGGGAATAATTACTATGCGAGGGGTAGCTCATATCGAAGCCCTGCCGGGTAATAAATCACGTCTCATTATTAGCGAGCTTCCCTATCAGGTTAACAAGGCCAAATTGATAGAAAAAATTGCAGAGCTGGTCCGTAATGATGAAATTGACGGGATCACTGACTTGCGGGATGAAAGTGATCGACACGGAATGAGAATAGTTATTGAAATATCTCGCACAGGTAATCCTCATGTTGTTTTGAACAAGTTGTACAAACAGACTAGACTGCAGAGAAGCTTCGGAATTATTTCTATAGCCCTTGTAGACAACCATCCTCAGCTGCTTACTCTTCGCGATATGATCCGTCACTATTTAGAACATCAAAGAGAAGTGGTCAAGCGCCGTACCAGGTATTTGCTTAACAAGGCAGAAGCAAGAGCTCACATACTTGAGGGATTACTGCGGGCTTTAGATGACATTGATAGGGCTATAGACCTGATACGTTCCAGCCAGACAGTTGATATTGCGCGTCAGCGCTTGATGGATGAATTTGATCTTTCCGAAAAACAAGCTAAGGCCATTCTGAATATGAGGTTGCAGCGTCTGACCGGATTGGAACGTCAGAAAGTAAAAGAAGAGCATGAGGAGTTAATGGAAACAATCAACTACTATCGTAGTATTTTGCAGGATGACGAGCTCGTTCACGATATCATCCGCGAAGAAATCTCAGAGATTGCTGAGAAGTTCGGAAATGAAAGACGCACTCGTATTAGACACAAAGAAGGAGAGATGGAAGTTGAAGATTTAATCGCTGAAGAAGATGTGGTTATCACCCTGAGCCATCAAGGGTATATAAAACGTATGCCGGTTAATACCTATCGTAAGCAGCGGCGTGGCGGTCGAGGTATATTGGGGATGACCACAAAAGAAGAAGATTTTGTGGAGCAGATGTTCATCACCACAACTCATAGATACCTTTTATTCTTTACCAACCAGGGTATGGTATATCGGGTACGAGCCCACGAGGTACCCAAGGGCAGCAGGCGATCGCGTGGTACTGCGGTGATTAACCTCATCCCCATAGAGCGTGAAGAACGGGTAACCGCTGTGATTTCTGTGAGCGATTTTGAAGAAGATGGTTACATGTTCATGGCCACAAAGAAAGGCTATGTTAAAAAGGTTGATATTTCGGAACTGGATTCTCCTCGACGAAGTGGTCTCAGAGCTATCACTCTATATGATGAAGAGGATGAGTTAATAGGAGTCAGGATGACGGATGGAGATCAGGAGATCTTGATGATTACCCGCCATGGTCAGGCCATTCGCTTTCCTGAAGATGACGTTCGCTCCATGGGGCGTCAGGCGCGTGGCGTAATCGGAATTCGGTTGGATGAGGATGATTATGTGGTGGGAATGGAGACCGCAGATCCTCAGGCTGATGTACTGGTTGTCACAGAAAACGGTTACGGGAAACGTACACCGATTTCCGAATACAGAGTTCAAGGCCGGGCCGGCAAAGGCTTGAAGACCATCAATGAAACTTCCAAGACCGGTCCTTTGGTGGGAGTCAAAGTTGTTAAACCAGGTAACGAAATCATGCTGGTTACAATACAAGGAGTTATTATTCGAACATCAGTCGATTCTGTTTCTCAGTTGAGCAGAAACACCCAGGGTGTCATGTTAATGAGACCTGATGAACAGGATAAAGTGGTTTCTGTCGCACATCTGGTAGCTACTGAAAATGGAGCAGAGAAGGATGAGTCAACAGTTTTGAATGAAGAGGAGTCTGAAGACAGCTAAACCTTGTTGTTAAGGACAGTTTGTGAGAGGAGGAGTGCTTTGCCATTGCAAACGGGAAAAGTTCCGCCCCAGCTGCTGCAAAGGCTGGTGCTTCAAAATCTGGGAGCTAAGCGAGATGAAGTCAAAGTGTCGGCAGCTTTTGGTGAAGATGCCAGTGTATTGGATTTTTCCGACAGTCCCATAGTAATATCCACTGATCCAATTACTGCTGCAGGAGCTGATGCAGGCAAGCTGGCTATCATTATATCCTGTAATGATGTTGCAGCAGGGGGCGGTGAGCCAGTGGGCGTGCTGTTGACTGTAATCATGCCCGAAAACAGCAGTGCAGAACAACTCGAGAGTATAATGAGACAGGCTCATGAAACTGCTGAGCAGATGAACGTTGAAATTGTTGGAGGGCACACGGAAGTCGTCCCTCAGGTTACAGAGCCCATTTTGAGCGCTACTGCAGTGGGCAGGGCGTGGGGAGGTATTCCTCATTGGCCTATAACTTCATCAGCTGCAAAGCCGGGAGATCAGCTGATACTGACTAAAACGGCAGGACTTGAAGGCACTGCTATACTGGCAGCTGACTTACGGGATGTATTACTACAGCATGGTATATCCGAAGAGCTATTACGGAAAGCTGATGCACTGGGAGATAATATTAGTGTTATAGAAGAGGCAGAGCTGGCCGCACGTGGGGGAGCGCGTGCAATGCATGATGTTACCGAAGGAGGTGTTCTGGGAGCAGTTTATGAAATGGCTGCTGCTTCCGGGACTGGTGCTTACCTCCGGGAAGGTGATATCCCTGTCGCACCCTGCACTCGTGAAATTTGCTCGATACTGGATCTGGATCCCTTACGACTTATTGCCAGCGGTGCTTTACTTATATCAGCATCTCCTGAGAGTGAACTGGTTACAAAGTTGCAACAACAGGGTATTGGGGCTGCAGTAATAGGCGAAGTTACCGAGGAGCAGAAAATCAAGATGGAACGCAGATTGGCCGATGGCGGAACTACAATGGTTGCTCTATCACCTCCGCAAAGTGATGAAGTATGGAGAGCCCTGGAGCGTTTTAAAGATTGAAGGCATTAGCTTGAGATTCAACGTATTTATGCGATAACATAACTCTCAACTGAATATTACATGCTGATGAACCGAAATCCTTTGTGGCTCGTCTGCAGAGAGTCGGAGTATCTGTGAACCGATGTCGAGGTACAAAGTGTTATCCAGCGGTGAGGCGTTCGACGAATGCTGCGGAATGTGGCACCGAGTCGAACGGGTAAGCCCGATACAGCTGTTAAAGGCACGACAAACTCCGTAAAAAGGGTGGCACCGCGGGCGTATCAGCTCGTCCCTAGAGGACGGGCTTTTTGTTTTGTAACCCAGATTTAAGGGATCTAACGAAGAGATTATATTAGGAGGGGATAGGATGCTTACTCCCATTAAATGGTCAGAAAAAAGACTGAAGCTGCTGGATCAGCGAAAATTACCTCACACAGAACAATGGGTCTATTGCAATACTGTTGCAGAAGTTTGTGAGGCAATCGAGGAGATGGTTGTTCGCGGTGCTCCAGCTATTGGTTTAACTGCTGCGTATGGGATGGCTCTGGCTGCTAGAGAATATATACAATGTAATGAAAATAATGAGAAAAATGACGCGGCATTGCGAGGAGGAATAAGTGCTCGCAGGCAGCAGCTCATGAATTACCTTATGCAAGCTGCAGAGAATTTGCAGGAAAGTAGACCGACGGCAGTTAATCTTCAGTGGGCCGTCAGAAAACAGCTTGGAAACGCATCAGAAATGATATCCGACGAACTTGCAACCTCTGAGATTTATTCTGGGCTATTGTCTTCTGCCAAGGCTTTGCATGAGGAGGATATTGAGATAAATAAGACTCTGTCTGAGTATGGAGAGGGCTTATTTAGAGACGGAGACCAAGTGCTGACACATTGTAATGCGGGTGCTCTGGCAACGGGAGGATTTGGGACTGCTCTGGGAGTGATTAGACATGCTCATAAACAGGGTACCAATCTTTCTGTTTATGTAACTGAAACTCGCCCTTTCCTGCAGGGAGCCCGCTTGACCACCTGGGAAATGGTTAAATGCGGTATTCCGATCAAGTTGATAGTTGATAGTGCGGCTGGATTGCTTATCCAGCAAGGTCAGATAGATGCAGTTGTTGTTGGTGCAGACAGGATTGTTGCAAATGGTGATACAGCGAACAAAATAGGAACCTATAATTTAGCTCTTGCTGCCAACCGGAATGCAGCGCCTTTTTATGTGGCCGCTCCGACATCGACTTTAGATCTTGAACTCCCAGATTCTTCAGGAATACAAATTGAAAAACGCAGTGAAAAGGAAGTTACACATTGGGATGGTTCTAGAACAGCTCCTGAAATGGTGGCTGCTGAAAATTATGCATTTGATATTACCCCAGCAGACCTGATTACTGCATTTATCACCGAACAGGGATTGATTGAGCCACCATTCACTGATGGCCTGCGCTGTGCATGGGAAAAAGCAGGTCAGGATAGATAAAAAATTTCAAAAGTAAGGTAAGGTGATATAAATGCTAGATATACAGTTCATTAGAAATAACAGTGACAAAGCTAAATGGGCTGCCGAAGTCAAGGGCGAGGACGATGTTGATATTGATCAGTTGCTGGGGTGGGACAAGAAATGGAGAAAATATCTGCAGGAGCTTGAATCTCTGCGTGCTGAGCGTAATAGTACATCGGGTAAGATAGGTGAAAAGAAGCGCGCTGGTGAGAATGCCGAGGACCTGATCCAGAGGATGCGAAAAGTAAATGAACAGATCGATGTTCTTGAAGATAAAGTTAGAAAGCTGAAAGCTAACATCGATCAGTCCATGTTGCGTGTACCGAATATTCCACATAGCAGCGTCCCGATAGGAGAAACTGAACAAGATAATGTCGTAATCGATAAGTGGGGAGAACTTCCCAATTTTTCTTTTGAACCTGAGGCGCACTGGGATTTAGGGCCGAATTTAGGAATAATGGATTTTGAAAGAGCTGCGAAAATTACTGGGTCTCGTTTCAGTATTCTGCAGAGAAACGGCGCTCGGATGGTACGTGCTTTGATTAACTTCATGTTAGATTTACATGTTGATGAGCATGGATATACTGAAATTTATCCTCCTTTCATGGTGAACAGAAAAAGCATGATCGGTACCGCACAGCTGCCGAAGTTTGAGGAGGATGCTTTTTTGATAGATAAGTTTGATTATTTTTTGATTCCCACATCCGAGGTTCCCGTTACAAATATGTATCGGGACGAGATTCTTGATAGGGAAGACCTTCCAAATAAATTCGTTGCTTATTCTCCGTGTTTCCGAGCTGAAGCCGGGTCTGCTGGACGTGATACACGTGGTCTCATCCGTCAGCATCAGTTTGATAAAGTGGAGTTAGTTCACTACACTGAGCCTGAATATTCATATGATGCATTAGAAGAAATACGTAAAAATGCAGAAGTCGTTTTACAAAGATTGAACATACCTTATCAAGTAACGACAATGTGTACAGGCGATATGGGTTTTGCTCAGAGCAAAAAGTATGATCTGGAGTTGTGGATGCCCAGCTATAATGATTATGTTGAGATATCTTCTGTGAGCAATTTTGAAGACTTTCAAGCCAGACGTGCTGGTATTAGATATAGACCTGAACCGGATGCAAGCACGAAGTTCATTCACACTCTTAATGGAAGTGGTGTTGCAATAGGAAGGTGCCTTGCTTCTATTGTGGAGAATTATCAGCAGGAAGATGGTACAGTGGTCATTCCAGAGTCTTTGAGACCATACATGGGAGGCAAAAAACTCATAAAATAAAGAAAATAGCTCTTGATGATTTTCGGTCTTTCGCTAAAATATACAGTGCGTGGTCAAAGAAAATTGCAACTGTGGAGGGGTGCCAGAGCCTGGTTTATCGGAACGGTCTTGAAAACCGTCGAGGGTTTGTACCCTCCGTGGGTTCGAATCCCACCCCCTCCGCAATTTCCTTTTTTTGTGGATTGTTCACAATAATGTGGATAACCCCACCAAAAACTGTTGATAAGTCGGCACCATTGTTGATAGGTTGCTGAAACAGGCGGTTAATTGTCCACATATTACAAACAGATGTAAATAGTTTTCGGTGGATTTTCTTCTGACTTGCTTTGGGATGTTGTGTGTGCTACTATCATAATCGCTTCTGAGGGAGTACGATATGGAGGAGTACCCAAGTGGTTGAAGGGGCGGGTTTGCTAAACCTGTAGTAGGGCGACAAGCTCTAGCGAGGGTTCGAATCCCTCCTCCTCCGCACATATAAATATATTGGCAAATGCGCCCTTAGCTCAGCGGATTAGAGCGACTGACTACGGATCAGTAGGTCGGGGGTTCGAATCCTCCAGGGCGCACACCCAATTAACCCCCGTATAGCGGTGAGTACGGGGGTTTTACTATTGGGAGGTTTCTTCATGTTTAGTGCAATTGCGCACCTCTAGTGCAACATTTTGCAGGTAACTTCCCCGAAACGAAGTGTATTTGCCACATACATCCTTCTCCCAGACTCACAATAACCACTTGATATGCTGCAAAGAGAAGGAGAAGATCGCCACCAGGTAGAAGCTTTAATGAGAAAATTGGCTGGATTTAAGGGGTTATTCCTGCAATGCTCCAAACGCACGGAATTGACGTCTGAGGACAGTTAGTTTTCATGCCTATATGGGGTATGGGTTGAAGGTGAGATAGCTCTATCGTATGCCTACCACGGTGAACTTCAGGGTGTTTTGTACCAGTATAGATAAATCTGGGACAAAGATGCCGCCCCTGTCAAGCAGCGCCTGGAGCTGGAGCAAGAGGACAACCTTTTGATTTACTTTGGAGGCGCTGGTACAGGAGGGCCTTACAGAAGCCTCAGAGGCAGAACAGGATGTATTGGAGGAATTGGGGCTATCTTTTATGCGTCAGACTGTTGCCCTAAAGAATGCTGTTATTTTACTTTCACCAGTTGAGATCAAACCCTTGTTAGAGGAGATTAATTTCATCAAGGACTCACAGAAATACGGATTATTTCTGCGCCTGCCTGTTCGGGAAATACCAGAATCGGATTATCAGAGGATAGTCTTGCAAGCCAAAAGGTAGGCTTAAGATTCGAACTGTCAATGCTTCGCTGTCTTGCCGCTGCAACCTGATTTCAAGGTATTGAGTGATAATCTTACAGAGAGAAGTACGGCATCCTTGCAGAGGAGGGGTTTGTGGTAGGGGTGACACTGGGTTCTTTTCTGGAAGATATGCCTGGTTGGGCAAAGATGCGTGATTATGCAAATAAGCGGCTGGAAGAGCTGGGTTGGGAGATGTCGTTTTTCATCAGGACGGCAACCAAAGAAGAAATGAAGAATGTGTTTGAAGAAGCAGGCCAAGTCTTCCGCCGGAAAGAAGATGACGGAACTATTGAATTGGTGGTTGGCCCAAGGGAGAGATTTGGGCTTGACGAAATGCAGAGGATCTTTGAGAAGCATGGAATTTGGACTGACGCTGCTACCTCGATGACACTTTGGGCATTGCAGGTGGACCCGTCTGACTTCGAAGGTTTTGCCGAAGCCAACATCATCGAACCTATGTACTGATGGCGGAGGGATGGTGAGCTGTCGAGATATCGACAGTTTCTTAGATTGGCTCAGGATCAATCTTTTTCTTGTTTCCGAGAAAGGTACCTTGGATGTACGTTTCTCATCGGACGCAGAAAATGAGTTTCCAGTTCCACCCTGCTGGGTATGTGACAACAAGCACGCCAATCGGGGGCCCTGTACTGCTTACAAGGACGGGATTCCAATAGAGAGTTGTAGTTAGGAGAAATCCGTTGGGTCTTGTAACTCATGAGATGATCAGAAGTAAGGGGAAATGTGATGTGCTATGGTTGCCTCAGAAACAGAAGAAACATCAAAGAGAGCTCATCTCCAAAATCGCAACCTCTGTAAATATGCCCCGCCTGGATGGGGAGGCGTATTAAAAACCCGTGATGGTTATTGGGTGATTCCACTTCCTGGCTATGAGTTTGATGAGAGGTTGTACCGAGTACTGAGGGATGATATTTCTGTAGCTTTTGAGCCTTCACCAGTACTATTTGAGTTTTTGCAATTTGTCGAAAAACTCAAAGTTCTCACCTTGGAGGGGCAGAAAGCCGCTTGTGAGGTTATTCAGCAGGACGCCGCAAATGCTTCGCAGGCTAGGTGGGCTCTGGCAGCCGTAGGTTTCCGAGTAGTGATAAATCAGATAGAAACATTTCTCGAACCCTCCGTGGAAGGGTATCATCTTGCAGACGCTGATCTTCTTCAAGAAGGTCTAATCAGTTTGCACAATGCAGCGGCTGAATTTGATTATAAGAAGTCGAATTTTCAGGCTTACTGCAACTTTAGAGTATTTAGGGCTCTGGAACGAGCAGTTATCGATTGCGGACACTTGGTTCGATTGCCCGTCTATATGTACGCAGCCTTAGTGGATGTAGAGAAGTATGTTTGGGAATACTGGAGTGATTGTGCTAGGCGTCCGACAGTTGCAGGTATTAGGTCAAACTCCAGTATGATAGACGGGCAGCATTTGCTGCAAGCCATTGCGAGCAGACGCATTTCTCCATCGTCAAGCGCAAGGGAACTTTTTGAGCAGCAGTGGATGGAGAAGAATTTCTTGCCAGAACATTTTAGTCAGAGCGACGACAACGGATTGGCTCCATCAGCGAAAGATCCTCAATTCAAAGACGTTCGAGATGTCATTACATGTTGTCGATTGCTGAATGCTTTATCCTGGCGTCATAAAGCTGTACTCAGCTTGCGCTACGGAGTAGGGTCTTGCGAAAGACAGAGGACATTAAGTGAGGTTGGGAAGATTTTTGGACTGACTCGGGAGAGAGTGAGGCAGTTGGAATCAAAAGCACTTTCTGATCTGCGCTCATTTTTGGAGGGAGAAGGCGCTTAGCATTTGGGTGTAGAGAGATTTGGGTGTGCTGTGAATTTTGTTGCAGACGGTTGACACAGGAAAGGAGTAAAAATAGGTGATCAAAAGCTGATCCATCAATATGAAGCGCATCAAGTAGGGGCCATTCACATTCAACGGGACGAAATGCGGTTGGACCTCGACAATGCTTTTTCCAGTGCAGAGATGATTGGCGACAGACTAATAGAGTGCGGAGAAGCGGTGGGGCACTTCATTGAAGACCTCACGGCAAGGGTAGCAGAATCATGAAGCAGGGATGAAACAAAGAGAAAATCTTCGGATCCATCCCTGTTTCGTACAGTTTTTATATGGCAAAGAGATAGTATACAACACCATGGAGAGGAGGAAGGATGATGCCTCCAGAAGAACGCCACTCGGGTTCATTTGTGGCCACAGATGATGCAGGAAATGAGTACACCGTAGATATATATACTGAAATCATTGATGCTGGCAGTCATGACCAGGCGGGCGAAGTTCTCGAGGGAATCAAGAGGTTGTGTACTGAGGATGGAATGGCTGTTAACCGCATTAAAAAAGGCATATATCAGGTCGTTATAACGGGAGAAATTATAAAATCCGATGATCCAGACGCTCCTTGATTGTTGCCGATATATGATTTGTTTGAGGTGTCTCTGTGAATAAATATGTTGATAAGGTGTTGAAGTATCGGTGTAGGTGTGAATAAGTATGTAGGTAAGAGGCTGAACCCATTTTTATACTTGGATATCAATATTTTGCCTCAACTTTAATTGTGTTATTTATGCTCTTTGTTTCGCTGAGAAGTTGGTGGCTTCGGAAGGAGCAGTTTATGGAAGATGAATTACTTAAGAACATTGAGGATCTGACCACCGAGCTCCTTGCCTTCATCCTCTCTGATCCCAGATAAGCTCCATATCAACGCCTGTTTTTCTCGGTCCTTTTTGACGAGGATGAGTATCTGGATTCGGCCGAACGGGGACTTGAGGTGGTCAAGCAATATGAGCTAGATGGAATGGGCAGGGCAGATCTTTTTCTGGTGAGTGACGAAAAAGTAGTGATAATTGAGAACAAGTTTTACGCCCTCTTCAGCATGTCTGACCAGATGCTGCGGTATTATAAATATCTGCAGCGGCTTTCTGGGGAGGCAGAGAATAAACTCATCCTGCTGACGACTACTGATAGGGTAGGTTTTTACATGAAGCACATCAGACAGCAATTTGAGGGGTTTGGTTCATTCGAAACCAATTCATCCATTTATGAATTCATGAGTGATCGGGGCGTGATATTTGGCAACTTATCCTGAGAGAAGGTATTGAAGTTCTTTGGACGCTCAGATTTTCTTATCGGCGAGTTGGTCACTTATATCGATTCCAAGTATTTCACATCTTCGATCTTAACGGAGGAGGAGTTGAGATTGATCAATCAATTCTCCCGCTGTCCCCGAGGTAATGGAGAAAATCTGGGCAGCCATTGATAAAACCAAAGATATGCTTTCAGCCAGTCATTACAATGTCAAACGCACGAGCCAGTCACGAATTTTCTACGGATTCGCAGTTGAGTTTCCCTGGGGAAGTGTTTGGGTCGATTGCTCCCATAAATGCTGGAAGGATTACGAAATTCCTTGCTTATTACAGCTGCGAGAAGAATGGTTAAAGGGAGAATACAGTTCTCAGAATTTTCG
Source organism: uncultured Clostridia bacterium (assembly GCA_964599275.1). GTDB lineage: Bacteria > Bacillota > Sulfobacillia > SLMV01 > SLMV01 > PUMD01. The sequence continues at coordinate 7,579 of CAZRFK010000010.1, read as the reverse complement.
TAGCAGTTTGAAAACCATCGGATTCATCTACGACGAGGAACTGGAATACATCTACCCAATTCCGGTGGAGCATGAGGATATGGCCAGTGTGGTTTTGCGGGATGCAAAAACTGTTCTGGAGCAGATCGACTGTCTGTTCACTAATTAACGGTACTGAAGGTTTAAGACAAAAACTGAGAGAAAGCGAGAGTGGAAATGGAGTACTTGCTTGGAAGATGTGATTTATGTATTGGCTAGCAGCCTTCAAATATGTAGGCTACGGATGGCTAATATTAGTGGTTGCGGTGGTGGTTAATGGTCTTGCAAATGCAGCGGATATTATAACCTGGTATGGTTACATCAGCGGAATGACTGAGTTGGGATTCACAGTGGCCACTAGGTCCCTGAGCATTCTTGATGTGATGTTCTTGGTTGTAATCTATCCTGGTATCTTGGGTTCTGTAGTTTATTTTATAGTGTCTTATCTCACCTGAGTGATTGAGAGTGCCTTATTGCCTTAGGAGAGTAATATGATGCCTGGATGACTTAGGCTTGAAGCGTAGGTGGATTCTTCTGGGATTATACGGCAAAATACTGGTGAGATATGGCGATAGATTTGGACTCTCAGGCGAACCCCAAGAGAACACAAGTTATTCTGCCTTGTTGGTCCTGGCTACTTTGAGGCATATTTCAGTGCAGGATGGTTCCTGGTTGGAAGAGAAGCAAGAGTAGAAGGAGGAATGTTTTTCGTGGAGTTTGATTATCTCGCCTACCATCTTGCAATACATTGAGAGTTTGGTCTAAGGAGTATGCGTTTAACTATATAATGGTAGCAAGTTTATTGATGGATACAATTGTAACAGGATTAGGGGAGAAGGAACTCATAACTCTCCACAACCCCGAGTGTTTCGATGATACCTACGGTTAACCCTGATTGTCGAGGTTTGAGTTCAAGGCGAATCATTTTTCCATTGTACTGAGGCAGAGGGTGGGGTGGTGGGATGTCGGTTAAACTCAATGTGCGTTTCAAAAGGTGTTTGGTCTCCGAATTGAGCTTTATAGAAGAGGCACGCCCCTGGGGGCCAGTGTTTCACAGCTGGTTTCCTGATGAAGAGGATGCCATTACCGTTGAAGTTGAGGGCGCCACCGTTAGACTCTGATTCCACAAGATGCCTGAACGAACCTCAGAGTCAGCGGCTCATGGTGGAAGGCTTTATGGGACGATAGAATATCAGGTCTCAGAGTGGCAGGCTGATTCGATACGAAATAATCGCTACGGCGACGAGTTGGAAGCCAGATTGGAAGAGTCCAGGAAGGAATACAATGTCTCTGTGCTGTACGGTTCTGACTTGTACAGGCGTCTGAATTCTATGCTTATGGGTCCTGAGTTACAGGGACGGGTAGAAGAAGACATCTGAGCGTGATTGCTAGGTTCGTAATCCGTGATAATGCCAGGGGGGATTCTTTTCCGAACACTGAAATTCGGCTAACGGAATTCCCTTCTTTTGCGGTAAACTGAAATGGAAAGCTCACGATGGAGTCAGGGCGAGGTGTTTTTGCCAGCGTATCTCTGCAGATTGCCAGCTGAGTGTAGCGGGCTGATCAACTATGATCAACAAACTCGAGCAGACAAGAGATTAGCAGCATAACCCAGCAACAATCAGACGAAGTACTAATCGCCCTTGCAATGCGACTGAGAGGGGATAGTAAGCACCTGGAATGTCTCAGGAATATGCAGGAATAACTTCCATATTTCAACTACGGATCAGTAGCTCGGGGTTCGAATCCTCCAGGACGCATAGCCTGTTTAGCCTCGTATAGATCGATATATGGGGTTTTCTCCATTTGGGGGAGAGAAGAGTAAATCTTTCGGCTGATCAACTATTGATCAACAAAATCGGACCTCGAGTGTGAAAATGAGCTCAGATTAATTTTCTCGGAGGGAGAGCGTAGCAGCGGTTGTAGGGAAAATAACTGCACCGGAAGGGCGGAAGGTATAATAACTATCATCTCGGCTACGGCAGGCTGTCAGGAGCTATCAGGGCGATTTTACCACAATTGTCGCGCTAGTGGTTGTGTGAAATCTGTGAGGGAGTGAACGCTATAGAAATAATCTGGGATCCCTTGGGCTGTTTCAGGTTTTCTGATTATTCGGTGGTCCACTGTGTTGTGGTGTCTTTGGTCTGCTGGAAACTGATTCGCCGACTGTGAGCGAGAAAGGATTCATAAAATGGGGAAGCCACCTTAAGGTGGCTTCCCGGGACAGATGAGATGTGACGGGTTTGCCTTATTGAGGTGTATCTGATTTCATTCAACGGCTGAAAAAGCCAGGGGACATAAATCGTCTGTATTCTGGTATTCAGCATTTCTAGTTTCTGTTCAGGGTTTAAGAGGAAATTCCAGATCTGCTTCGAACTTCAGCGTGCTTCCCTCTTTCCCGACCAGGTTCATATTGACGCCTATCTGTGTTGCATCTTTGCTGCCCAGCTTATCCTGGTTGGCTTCAAGCACTTCGCAATCCCCATCTGCCGAGCAATTCCCGGGAGCGGTAATTTGTTCTCCAGCCCGTATGCATTTACCATCTTCGGTCAGATTGCAAGTGGAGTAGAACCAAATCTTCTCCATTTTTACCATCCTCTCCGACCTGCTGATAACTGTAAGAATAGTTTACCGCATGCACATTGCCCGTCAAGGGGGTTCTAAAACTTCCCCTTCCCTACCCAGGTAATAACCTTTAAGGAGCATCATCCCTCCAGATTTCTGGCACCCTCAGGATGGGTAACGAGACTGAATCTAGATGGCGACATGGATATAAATCACATTGGCAACTTGAATGCATAGGACGAGAAGGCCGTGAGCAGCCTGATAAATCCTGACTGGGGAGTCTTTATGCAGATTACTGGCAACTCAGTTTGAAGAGAAGAGGACGGATAAGATTAACCCGTGGTTGATGGGCAGGGAGGAAATGAGTTTAGAAGAGGAGAGGCTCAGGTGCTTAGTATGTTCGATGTTGATGATGAAATGTTTTCCTTGGCAAAATCCTTCGCCATGTCCTGCATGCTGGTCCACGAAATCCGCGGATCATCAGCATATCTGATGAGGAACTTCTTCCATGCCCGTATTCGGCCAATTCGACCGCTCAGTTGAGGATGAAGCACTGTGACAAACAGCACACCAGCCTCTAATCGTGCCTCCAATTCATATTGTAAGACTTCTCTTATCTGAAATGACGGAGTTATGTTCGCCATCTCGCACTCAGTGGATTCACCGTACAGAGTCCAGTCGTCCAAAGGCCAGGACACTGGTATCTCGACGAGACCATTTTCCATGATGTATAGGTTTTCAGAATCCATCAGGCTGGAATCATAAAGAAGTCCCTGACGGGCAATAATCTCCAAGGTATTAGCTCCAATATTATAACCGGGAGCACGGTATCCCATTGTTCTTTTGCCGGTGATATCTTCAAGCAGCGAACATGTCTTTTGAAGATGTAAACTTTGTTCATCGGCGCTAAGTTTTTGAGGGTTGGTGTGAGTGTAGCCATGTGCAGCGATTTCAAAACCGCGGCGAGAAACATCTTTTAATATTACTCCGTTTTCTTTGGCCACTTCACCCGGCACAAAAAATGTAGCTGGCAGTTGTACAGTTTCTAGAAGATTAATAAGGTTCCATATTCCCTCATTAATTCCGAATTTCCTTGCGACAACTGCAGCTGGGACGGTTCGGCATCGCCAGACATCGCATTCCAGACGCTGGTCCCATCTAAATCAACGGTGAGCGCGGCAGGAGATAGAGAAGTCTCCGGCTTTAGATCGCTGTTATTGGCCATCCACGTATCCTCCTTCGATCGCTACTCTCCAGGCATCGTCTTATTGGACTATATCAGATATCAATTCTTCAGGGGCAGCTACTTTATCGCCCGATTTTAGGACAAAGTCAATGAATTTGAGTGCTTGTTCTCTCCACTGATCATCACCGAGGCCGAACCCGTGACACAAAAAGCACACGGTTTGCGCTTCGCCGGACGATCTGGCTCGTTCTCTAACCTTTCTCCACACAGAACAGAGATTTTCCAAAGAGGAGCCCTCATTGAATAGATGATCTGCTTTTAGTTGTGTTGTTTCACCGCTCCAGCCGAGAGGGATTTCGTAAACATCCCACGTTTCATGCTGGCACCTTCCGTGCAGATAGTTTTTCCGACATATTGGGCGGGCGTTGGTGAAATCGTCCCCCCACTGCGGGCTCCACTCTGCTCCCTCTTCGCTGGCTCGCAGCGCGGGAGCCGAGGATAGGCTTATTTGTATGTCCAGCTGAGAAAGGAGTTGGGGAAGGCAATCTGCAAAAGCGAAGAAGCTACTACGAAAAGCCTGAGGATGAATTCCGGCTTGCGTCAGTGTCTTATGCACTCCTTTGATCACGTGCCGCATATGTTCTTGATTGTCATAAAAATTGCCGCCATTGTTGCGATCCTCGTGCGGGTGAATTCCAATGGCGCCACCCATGCTCAGAACTCGTCGATACAGCTGGAGATAGTCAGAGGATAAGAAGTCCCAGCGAAATAGCGGACTTGTGTGTACGGTGACAACTGCTCTCCCCTCCCATTCACATCTTATGACATTAACTGATTCTATAGCATTGTCCCAGGTTTCGGCTGCAGGGGGTGGAGGTTCTATGCGGTCTACGGGATATGTGCCCGGCCCGGATGGATCTATGTCTACTGCTATAACTACTTTATTTTGCACTGAAACACCCCCTTTCAAAATACGCCTGTTGTGTGCTAGCCAATATGTTGTAATGCTTACAATCTCTGTTTGCAATCTTAATTTGTCAGGCACGAAGCAAAACGAAAGGATATCAACTGTAAACTAATGAGACCGTGAAAACCAATGCTTACCAAGGCGAACGCTTGTGCTGCCGTGTATTAGATTAAGTGACAAGATTCTATGGGTAATGTTAGCCTACGTACCTAACTGAACAGCAATATTTTCACATCCTTTTTGGGGATTCCATACAGATTATAAAATAAGTAAGTTTGCCCTAGATCAGTGTTCTGGTGAGTAAGTTTTGCAGCCAGCAGGGCCGGAGTACAGAACAGGTATGTCTTTCACACCATTTTCCCCTGGGAAGTCATGCATCAGAATTCATTTTATCTAGTTTTCTCTAGGGAAAACCTTGGTTGAAGCAGGATACAGGTTGCTCAGAAGCGAAATATGTATTTTGAGGTAGCACCGGGAAAAAATCCGCATACAAACTTGTTTTACTGGTATAGGAGGTCACTTTGATTGGCATTTTACAGGAGGAATTTGTGTAGGCCGAAGCTAATTTCAACCCATGTCGTGATGTCACCTAAAAATACGGATACGTTATTCTGAATTGGTAACATCGACCGGCAAGTAGTGCTCTACACCAGATTTTTCGTTGTAATCCATAACCATAGGAGGGATCATATTGGAAGAATTAGTACGAAAAGCGATCAGTTTTGAACAAAAAGGCCGGAAATTTTATGAGGAGATGTCCTCTGAGTCCTGTAACGAGCTGGCCAAGGAATTATTCAGCAATTTAGCTGATGATGAGGAAAGCCACGAGCAGTGGATCATGAAATACTGCAGCTGCGACGAATCAGTAGAGTCAACTAGGGATGGATTGACCCCGGCCAATACTGACTCGATTGAAGAGCGTATGCAAGAGGTGTTTGACCGCTTGCAAGAGGAAGAGACAACTTGTGAAATGGACAATGTCGATGGATTGAATATGGCAATGCAGCTGGAGGAAAAGGCTATAGACATGTATAGAGAATTGATCAACAAGAAGCCATCAGCCGCCGAGCGTGAATTCCTGGAAAAAATCTTAAAAGAGGAGCGGGAACATCTCGAGGCGCTTCGGAACGTATATTTTTATCTGACAAAAACAGGAGACTGGTTCCATGAACAAGAGAGTACTCGGTGGAACTGGATGAATATATAAGGAGTACGTAAACCGGGAATAAAAAAGAATATATTGTCATTGTTGAGATGAAATATAGAGGATTTCTAAAATGTTGCTTCAGAACACCTTCAGTTTTATCAATTATGTTGTCTTGGGACCTGTAGCGCTTGTGAGATTATTTCTAGTATGTTCTGCAAAGTTTTTGCTTCAGTAACCCTGATTATTGAGATAGCGGGGGATTTGTTACATGTCGCGCGTGCGTGCGAGAGATGACGATAGTGCAGAAGGCAGTCACGGTTATCTTGAAAGCCGTCAGGAACTATTCTGGAATGGTAGTGAAGCAGTTTACCGCCGAAGTGGCGGATTCGCAAGGATAGCCACCTTGTTGGAAGAGATACGAGGGGCAAGTCCGGGTCAGGTGTTGGCTTTAGACTGCGGAGACACATTTCACGGAACGTATGCTGCGGTACAAATTCGAGGGCAAGCTAAACGGTCCATATCATGAAACGGCTTGCCCTCGATGGAATGACAGCTCATTGGGAGTTCGCTTACGGTCCAGTAGAGCGGTTTGAGGAGCTCGTCCACCAACTGGACTACCCCATGTTGGCGATCAACTACTACCGTCGAAAGACGGGAAAATTGGTATTTCCCCCATATATTATAAACGAGAAATCTGGATTACGAGTGGGCCTAATTGGGATCTCTGCTACCATCGTGGACAAGGTCATGCCCTCACATTTCAGTGATGGATTAAAATTCACCCTAGGGCGGGAAGAGTTACCTGGCCATGTCACACAGCTGAGAAAGAAAGAAGGGGTGGATATAATCATCGTCCTTTCTCATCTGAGGTTCCCACAGGACATGAAACTCTGTCGAGAAGTTGATGACGTAGATATCCTGCTAAGTGGTCACACGCATAATCGACTCAGTAAGCTTTGTGGTTAACGACATCATCCTAATACAATCCGGTTGCCACGGTTCATTTTTAGGCCGCTTGGATCTGCAGGTAGATAGCAAGGGATCATTGACTATAAACATGATCTCATCAACGTGGAAGAGAGCATAGATCCCCAGATGGATATTTAATGCCTTATTGATAGTGAGATGAAAGCCAAAAGGCAAAGATTGAGTCAGATTGTTGGGTGCACCGCTACAGGTCTTCACCGCTATAATGCGTTGGAATCAACAATGGATAATCTCCTCCTCGATAGCTTACTTGAGCCTACAGGAGCTCAAATGGCTTTTTCTAATGGTTGGCGATATGGTGCTCCAATTCCACCTGGACCGGTGACCCGTGATGATCTATATGATATCATCCCGGTCAATCCGCCAGGTCAACGCGTTCAGGAGATATTTTCTCAAGCTGAGCGTATTTGGCCAGATAAGGAATATGATGCAGCCTTTGTTACTTCCCAGGGTGTGTCGCTTTCTTATGGTACCGGGCGGCAGGCGCTGGATTTTTCCGCGGTCGAGGCTCTGACAAGATATCCGCATGATAGCTGGCGAAATCCGGTAGAATCTTCACTTCTTAATTCTGTGGTTTTGGTTTAAAGTCACAGGCAGCTGCGGAAGACGCAATTCACATGTTACTCAGAGTACATGTTTTTGCACAAACCAGAAAACTCTCAAGCTCACCTCGTTTTCCGACGAGTTTTACTGTCATCTTTCCGGTTTT
>CAZRFK010000009.1:0-38479 GCA_964599275.1 uncultured Clostridia bacterium | reverse complement strand
GAAAACCCCTTTCTCTAAATCAGACGTTTCATAACTTTCGTGTAAAACAGGAAATTTCCTGCTCCTTAAGACTTTCGCAGTTCCCCGCCCAATACCTCTCAGTCAAGGTAATGAGTCAGTATTTCATGTGCAATTTGCTGTGCTTTTTCTTCTGTGCAGTTAAAGTTCATTGCCTGGTTATACTTTCTTTCCAGCCGGTGGTGAACCTGCCGTGCCTCAGACAAGTGTTTCACAGCATTGTGAACAGAAGAATCTCTGGTCAGCTGAAGCTCCCGGACAGTTGAGCTTACTTTCTGTGCTAGACCTCTCGGTACTGCCTCGGATGCATTGATGACCTCACTCCAGGCCGGGAGCCGGCGGGTGGACTGATGCGGTGTGAGCAGAACTGCCGCAAATTTAAGAGTAGGGAAAAGGACATGTTTAACCACCTGATGGTTTAAACCACTGTGGAATGTCCATCTGGGCAAATCTGTGCTGTTTGCTGCTTCAACAAATTGTTTAATGATTTCGTAACCTGCTGTTTTTTCCTCATCTGTGGTTGAGCGAATTACGCAGCAGTCGTCTACCCGATCAAATATCTCATTAATGTGCTCCACTGGACCCTCCGGAGTTATCGCGCTGATGAAACATTTTCTGTGGGTGGGTACAAATTCGTAAAACTCTGCTTTGCAAGTCGTTGTTTCAGTCGTGGGGATGTCTTTAACAAGTTTGTCAACTATTTCATCAACTTTTTCCCATAGCAAATCATCCCTGATCAGTTCGTCGGAACGTTTATCACATATCCCGGCAATTTTCAGATGGGTGTAGGCAGACTTGAATTCCCGAGCCTTGTCTTCCATTGTTTTCAAAAATTCATCACGGCTGCTCTTTGACAGCTGGTCGTCATTGCGACAGTCATCAAAATTTACGGTTACGTCTCTGATACCCACCAGGGCTGCATCCATTTGATGGGGTGCCGTTCCATCAAAAACACCCACACCTATCTCCGGACTATAAAGTCCATCCAGCGAATCATTATCTGATGAACAGCGGTAGTATTCGAGGTCAATACCTTCCTGTGTCAGCGTTTGTCCTACCTTGCGTATCAGGGTTGACTTGCCGGAACCAGGATTGCCTTTCAATATGAAAATTCGCTGGGAATTGGAAACAAAGATATCCTTCAAATAGGTTTTGAAACCACCTTGTGTATTGCTCCCGAAGAAGAATTGATAAATCTTTGAATGGGAAGACTGCAAAAAAGAAGGATGACTCGTCTGCATTGGTGTAACTTCCTTTCGGGCTCCTAATGAAAAGAAAATGTTTGGCATCTACAATAACTTCATATGTAGGAAGGAAATCAGGCGTGCGGATGAAGAATAATATTAACAGATATACGCAAACTGTTGATAAGCGCTGCCCGTCCGGTACGGGGACGGACAACGCCGAGGTGGAATGGACGTTATTGGGGTTTTTGTTGCTGCTGCTCGGCCATAGATCGTTCAGCAAATTCAATCATTTTTCTGACCATCTGGCCTCCCACGGCTCCACAATCACGAGATGGAATATCTCCCCAGTAATCTTCGGAGGCCTGCTGAACGGGTATGCCCAGTTCTGCAGCAATCTCATATTTCATATCGTCAAGTGCCTTGTGAGCAGCGGGCACCAGTTGACGTTTGTTTGTGCTACCTCGAGCCATTTAAAGTCACCTCCCCTTTCTCCGTTTTCACTCCCTTGTTGCGAAATTATGATGTCCTCGGTCGAAAATTATATGTTGCAAAAACTTTAGATTTCGTGGAGAGCCATTTCAAAGTTGTTGGTTATAGTAAAAGCAGATGGATGGAAGGTGAAAAAGAAAAATTGAAATGTAGTTAAGAATAGGTTCAGGTGGTGTAAAATAACTTAAAAACGTACGGTTACATTACTAAAAATACTTCAAAAGAACAGATTTTGGTGGTATTTTGTATAGCTAGATGATACACTGCCGACAGTTGAGGCAGCTGCATCAAAATTGATGCAATTATAATTTTTTATTGACGTCTTTTTTATTATAAGCAGCAGGATCCTTGAAGTTTTAAGGAAAATTAAAAAAATAGTGGTCAGATGGCAGGATAGAGAAGGAAAATGTCGAAACAACATAATTCATGAGAGTATAAGAACCTGTAATGGATTAATTGACAGGTGGATCTGAAAGGAGGACATCACAGTGGAATTCCGCTTTGATATAGACAAATGGGGTGGCGAGGGAAAGCATTGGGAGCGTATAAGGACAGTCATGCGACATGAAGAACCTGATTGTATCCCCATAACTATGTGGCGTCATTTTCCCGAAGTTGAAGATGATATTGAGAGGTCCGCGCGAGTGCACCTGGCATTTCAAATGAGGTTTAATCTGGATTTGATCGTATACACTCCGCCTTTTGCTTTTACTGCCTGGCCGTGGGGTTACGAGATGGGAGAGGACAGAGATGGTTACGGTAGACCTGTTGAACCTGAGCGTCCCTTTGAAGAGATGGAACTATGGCCGCGGCTCAGAGAAGTAGGAAGTGAAACAGAAATATTTGCTCATTATCTTAAGACTTTGAGATTGATCCGACGCAATGCCCAGGATATGCCTGTGTTGGCCACTGTTTATGGGCCGCTCACCACCGCATACTTCCTTCGTGGAGATTCCATACGAGAAGATGTGAAAATTGTGGGTGAGGATGGAGATGAAAAAGGGGCCTTGCAGAATGGGCTCGCGGATGCTTATGAAACCATTGAAAATTCGCTATCGGATTTTTATCGTGAGGTCTTAGATATTGCTGACGGATTGTATTACATTTCCTACTTTGGTGGACACGATGTCATAGAAGATGAGGAATTGCTCCGTGTGGCGAGAGATTACGATCTCGATCCGGTCCACTCACTGACAGAAGCAGAGAAACTTCTCGGCCTGCATATTCATGGAGAGGAAATACTGTACGATGAAACTTTGGATTATCCTTTTGATATGTACAACTGGCATGACAGATGGGTCAAGCCAAGTATGCGTGACGCCCGGATGAAAAATGATGACCTGCTCATGGGAGGAATAAATGAAGGAGATACGTTACATAACGAAACTCCAGTTGCTGTCTCCCTGCAGGTTGATGATGCTGTGAATCAGGTAAACGCCGATGGCTTGATCATTTCAGCTGGTGGTCCAATTCACCTCGATACTCCAGAGGAGAATATCAGGGCAGCTATTGAGGCACTCCGGGGGGAGGAATAATCACAGGAAATATTTCCAGCCGATTTTATTTTATTTCAGGTAAATTTTAAAATACATGATTGGGAGGGTTTTAATTTATGTCACGGATGACCGGAGGAAAAGCTGCAGTGGAAATGCTGATTCGTGCAGGAGTGGATACAGTTTTTGGTATCCCGGGAGTGCACACTCTCGATATTTACGATGAACTTTATGAATACCGTGATGAAATAAAACACATTGTAACCCGTCATGAGTGTGGAGCTGGCTTCATGGCTGATGGGTTCGCTAGAGCCAGCGGTCAAATAGGAGTGGCCCTGGTCATTACTGGACCTGGCGTAACTAATGCTGCAACTGCCTTGGGTGAAGCCTGGGCTGATTCTTCGCCTTTACTCATGATTTCCAGTCAGAACAGGACAGAGTATATGGATAGAGACATTGGTGCACTTCATCAGTTGAAAGACCAGCTGGCGGTTACTGACGGTTGTACTGCTTACAATCATCGGGTGGAAGACCCTGCAGAAATCCCCCAGGCTATAGCTGATGCTATGACTTATCTCAAGACTCACCGTCCTCGTCCTGTACATATAGATATACCTCTTGATTTACTCGCCGCTGAAGCGGCCATGGAGTTTCCCGAGATAAGTCCAACTTCATTTACTCCCACAGATGAGGAGATGGAAAAGGTCAAACATATGTTGGAAAACTCCAGCCGACCGGTGATGTGGCTCGGTGGAGGGGCTGCGGATGCTTCTGGGGAATTGACTCATCTGGCAGAAAAACTCGATGCAGCTGTTGTGAATACCTGTGCTGGCAAGGGAGCTGTACCAGAAGATATGCCCAACAATCTGGGTAATAACCTGCGCTCTGATGACCTGCAGGCCTTTCTGGACAGCTGCGATCTGGTGCTGGCTGTGGGTACTGAATTGAGCGTCCGCGAAACCTCGCGAGGAGAAATGTCCTTACCTAAACCAATGATCCGGGTTGATGTCGATGCCCCTGGAAGCCACGGCCTGTTTGATCCCGAGCTGGAAATTCGCAGCGACTGCCGTGAATTTGCCAGACGTCTGACCAAAATAGTTGAAGGTATGGATGACCAGGAAAATAAACCCGAATTCATGGAAGAAGTTCAGGATCTCCGCGCAAAACTGCGTGATGAGAACACCTCGCGAGGAGATGGTGAGATCCGCGCAATTGTAGATATTATGCAGCAGACTCTGCAGCCAGAGGATGTGGTGGTTTGCGATATGACCATGCTTTGCTACCGCGCCTCAAGCCTGTATGAGGCCCTGCAGCCGAGAACCTTCTTATTCCCACGTGGTTTTGGTACCTTAGGATGGTCCATGCCGGCGGCGATAGGTGCGAAATTGGCACAGCCGGAGAAGAATGTAGTTTCTCTCTGTGGTGATGGAGGGTTTATGTTTACTGCACAGGAACTTGCCACGGCTGTGAAATATGACCTGGGACTGCCAATAGTGGTATTGAACAATGAAAGATACGGCGTGGTGGCCCGTAATCAGGAACGGAATTACGGCCGCACTATTGGAGTAGACATCAGCAACCCAGATTTCGTGCAGTTTGCTGAGTCGTTTGGAGCCAGGGCTAGAAGATTGACCGATCCTGCCCAGCTGCCGGCGGCGTTGAATGAATCTTTCGCTGCAGATAGTCCTACACTAATCGAATTTCAGGTGGATTTCTGAGGTTAGCCCGTTTTATCCGGCGTTTACAGTTAACGCTGGGGAAGGAGAGGATTGTCGTGTCCGAACAGGATAAATATCATCATTTATTAGCAAAGAGGATACAGGCCAATCGGGTGAAAGATGCTTATGGTAGTTGGCGCAGGTTGTCAAATCCTGATGCAGTCCCGTTGAATTACGGCTATCCCTATCCTGATTCCTACCCAATGGATGAACTTGTAAAAGCTACTGAGCATCTTTTGGAGCACGATGGGGCTCAGGCGCTGAAGTATGGGGGAGGGTCTCTGGCCTCGAAAGTAACTGAACTGGCCGCACAAAGATGCACCGAGCGGGGGATGGACGTCGGAGAGGATGAAATTCTGGTTACCAACGGATGCGCCCAGGCAATAAACCTGGTCTGCAAACTCTTTTTGAACTTTGGCGACAAGATCGTGGTGGAAGCTCCTACATACATGGGGGCACTCCGTTCTTTTCGCAACTTTGGTGCCGACATCCACACCGTGGAAATGGATGATGGTGGGATTGACCTTAACAGGTTGAAAGAAATGCTGCAGGGATGGGAAGACAAGGGTGAATCGGGTCCAAAATTCCTGTACACTATTCCCAACTTCCACAATCCTGCAGGATGTTCCATGAGTAAAGCAAGGCGGCTTGAACTGCTCAAAATAGCAGATGAATACGACTTTATCGTGGTAGAAGATGATGCTTACGGTGAACTCAGATACGAAGGCGAAGATATCCCGACCCTGCGCACCCTAGATCAAAATGACCGGGTACTTCATTTTGGCTCGATGTCCAAGATACTGGCTCCAGGTCTGCGCATTGGTTGGGCGGTTGGTCCGCAGATCTTGATCAGTGAACTGCAGGCCAAAAAAGCAGATGGCGGAACCAATCCGTTTGCCCGCGGCGTGGTAGCGAGTTACTGGAGCAGCATTGATATGGACACACGACTGGAGAAGATAAGGGATGGTTACCAATCAAGGCGCGATGCGGCGTTGGAAGCGCTGGACAAATACATGCCCTCTGGCTGCAGCTGGAGTGAACCGGAAGGTGGTTATTTTCTCTGGCTGACTATTCCTGATTCCCTTGACATTACAGAACTGCTGCCAGAAATAACAGAGGAAGGCGCCATGCCTCTGGCTGGCACCCGATTCTTCCCTGATGGACGTGGGCGTCAGAATATGCGTATGTCATTTGCATACTCCGAACCTGATGAGATCGAACGTGGTGTCAAGGTAATTGCCCGGGTAGTTGGGCGCCACCTCAGCTGAAGCTGAAAGGAGAGCAGATGAGCGACCTGTTGAGTAAGGGAGAACGCTGGTTTGCTGATCAGACTGAATTTGTCGATGATCTTGAGAATTACTGGGGAAACTGGGGTGTCGATTCAGAAGTAGGGCGCCTGCGGGCTGTTTTGATGCGCAGGCCTGGACCGGAAGTAGAACAGCTGAAAGATCCTGCTACTGCCCGGTGGCTTGATTTGATGGATATAGATATAGCACAAAAACAGCATGACCAGTTGTGTGATATTTATCGTGACCACGAGGTAGAGGTGTATTACGTCGAGGAGATGGATCCAGATAAACCCAATGCACTCTACATGCGGGATCTGTTTGCCATGACTCCGGAAGGAGCTATTCTGGCTCGACCGGCCATACCAGCCCGGCGCGGCGAAGAACGGTTCGTCGCCGAAAGCCTGATTCGGCTGGGGGTCCCCATTATAAGAACCATCAGCGGAAAAGGAACCTTTGAGGGCGCTGACCTGATGTGGATTGACCGGGATACCGTCATAATAGGGGTTGGCAACAGGACTAATCGGGCCGGCGCAGAACAGGTAGAAGAGGTTCTGAGGCGTATTGGTGTCGAAAATTTCATCTATTTCCAGGTGCCGTATGGGCAGGCGCACATCGACGGGCGGTTCAACCCCGCTGATACAGATAAAGTGGTGCTGTTTCCATGGCACACCCCTTTTGAGCCAGCAAATGCCCTGCGCCAGCGGGGGTTCGAACTCATCGAAGTCAACTGGCCGGAAGAAGCCATAAACGGGGGCGCTACCAATTTTGTCTGTATCGAACCGGGCAAGTTAGTAATGCCTGAGGGATGTCCCCGAACTCAGGAGAAATTAGAGGAAGCCGGAGTAGAGGTCATCACTATAGATGTATCTGAACTGATGAAAGGTTGGGGCGGAATACACTGCATGACCGCCTTTTTACGACGTGATTCGTTGAACTGGTAAAACTGTTAGTGGAAACACAAGGGACGACAGCTGCACCGAATCCAGTACTGTCGTCCCTCAATTGTTGTTTGTAATCTCCAACACCTTTGCTCTTCTGAAGGGAAGGATATAAGTAGAATGTGTATTGTGGAGGGGGCAGATGTTAGGGGGGTCACTTTTGAAGTTCAAAAAGCTTCGCTTTCATAGAGTTTTTCTGATACTGCTTGTCGCCGCTGCAGCTTCGGTGTTGTGTCCATCGTCAGTCGCTGGTCGCGGACTGGTAAGGGACAGTCAGTTCCCCGATTATACTGCTGATCCGGACCTGATAGAGGCACCTTCTGGCATAGTTGTTGATATCAACACTGGTGCTGTTTTGTTCGAAAAAAATGCCCTGAAGCAGTACGGACCAGCCTCGCTGTCCAAAATAGCCACGTTAACCGTAGCTTACCAAGAGTTGGATGAAGGCAAGGTGGACAGTGATGATGTGGTAACTGTCAGTGAGCGAGCCTGGGCTGCGAATCCGAATCTGGCAGGCAGCTCGTTAATGTTTCTCGAAGTTGATGATGAAGTGAGTTTTTCAAGACTTCTGGAAGGGTTGATAATTCCCTCTGGCAATGATGCGGCAATCGCACTGGCCGAGCATATGCACGGCAGTGAACAGAACACTGTTCGCCGCATGAATCAACTTGCAGATCGACTTAATATGCGAGATACTAGATTTGCCACAGTGCATGGATTGCCAGCAGGACAGAAGCAGCAGACAACTGCTCGCGATATAGCTAAGCTCACACGTCATCTGTGTCTTCATTATCCACAGGCTCTGGAGATCACAAGTCAGCGCAGCTTTCAATACGGGCAGGTGCAAACTCAATACAACCGAAATAACCTCTTAGAGCGCGATCCTAGGGTGGTGGGTTTGAAGACAGGATGGACTTCGGGATCAGGCTATCACCTGGTGGGTGTAGCGCAGGATAATGGTGAATTTTATGCTGCGGTGGTCATGGGCATTGGAGCAGGTGATGAGGATATGTCCCCTCAAGTTGGTTTTCAGACTCGGGAGGACGATGCCCATGCACTGTTGGACTGGGCTTTTGATGTTTTTGCCCAACAGCAGGTGGACTCAGAAGATCTTGAACCGACCGGGGTTCCTGTATTTAAAGGGGATAAACGCCAGATTGATCTGCACATTGGAGAGGATATTCCTTCCATAACGGTACCGGAGGGCACAGAGGACCGCCTGCAGTATATAGTTTTTGTAGATAAACCACTCGAGGCGCCGCTCCACGCTGACGCACCTGTGGGGTGGGTGGCCGTTAAATGGCAGACTGAGGATGAAGATAACCCTTTAGAATTAGAGCGATGGGACCTTTATCCACGGGAGGATATCGGACGCGGAGGATGGTGGAGAGTTGTATGGGATAGCATAGTGTTGTTTTTTAGAGAATTAAGTGCTGACAATTGATTCAGAAACTTAAGCCAGCTTTTGAGGAGGAAAAACGCCCCAACAACTTGAATAAGTAAGGTAATTGGTTATTAGATGTTTAGGGGGAGTATTTGATGCGTTCAAATCGGAGAAGGTCTATTTTCTGGGTGGTGGCGGGATTAATAGCAGTTTTACTGCTTCTGTCCTCCACTATTGCCTATTATTACAGTGAAATTTTGTGGTTTGACGAGCTTGGATTCCTCAGCGTATTGATGACCATGATTTATTCCCGTGCCGGAGTCGGCCTGGCAGCGGCACTGCTATTTGGTCTGGCTTTGTGTGGTAACCTCTTTTTTGCGCGGGGAACTATAGTTCAAATCTCAGAACAGGTGGCTGAAGATGAAACCAGGAGATGGTTTCAACCTGCGATAATTTCCAAAATTATCGTTGCGGTGTCAGCAATATTCGGAGCTCTGGCCGGAGTATCATTTTCAACAGAGTGGGAGGCCGTGCTCAGATTTCTGCATGCCACTCCTTTCGGCATAGAGGATCCCCTATTTGCTCGCGATGTAGGGTTTTATATCTTTTCCCTGCCTTTTTGGAATCTGCTGTACAGTTTAGTCGCGTTCCTTTTGCTATTTTTACTGGTGATAATGGGATTGATTTATTTCTTCGCGGGATCGATCAACTTCCTTGGAGGCCGGATAAACGTTCACCCACGAGCTAGATTGCACCTGGCGGGTCTTTTTGCCGCTTATCTGGGTGTGAAAGCCTGGGGATACTGGCTTGATGCTTTCGATCTACTTTATTCACCCCGTGGGGTAGCGTTTGGAGCTGCATATACCGATATGTACGCCCAACTGCCAGTTTATCGAATCATGATGGGCCTCAGTCTACTGGCTGCTGCTGTAACTTTATGGTATATCAGGGCCCGTGACATACGCTGGGTCTATGCAGCCCTTATAATTATGATAGTTGGATCGGTCGGATTGGGTTCTCTGTATCCGGCAGCCATTCAGAGCCTTGTTGTGAATCCCAATGAAATTTCTATGGAAAGACCATATATTGAATACAATATTGAGTACACAAGAAAAGCTTACGGACTGGATGAGGTCAGAGAGATGCCCTTTGCAGCTTCTCCCGATTTGAGTTGGGATGAAGTGGACAGAAATATGGAAACCATAAACAATATTCGGCTTTGGGATCACCGACCACTTCTGTCGAGCTACGATCAGCTGCAGACGATCAGGGCGTATTATGATTTTTCAGATGTGGATGTTGACCGATATGAAATTGACGGAAAGTACCAGCAGGTGAATCTCTCGGCCCGAGAGATAGACTACGGAAAAATTCCAGGCGCGGAAACATGGGTCAACAAAAGACTGCAGTTCACCCATGGTCATGGGGTGGCTATGAGTCCGGTCAGTAAGGTTTCCCCTCGCGGTCATCCGGTGATGTATCTGGAGGATATCCCCATCCAGAGCAACGTGGATCTGCAGGTTGACAATCCTGCCATCTACTATGGGGAGCTTACTGGTGATTACGTGATTTCTAATACTCATGAACCAGAATTCAGTTACCCCGATGGAGACGAGAACGTATACGTTCAGTATGATGGCGAGGGGGGCGTCCCTCTGGATGGAATAATGCGCCGCGGGATGTTTGCTCTCCGGTTTGCTGATTACAACATCCTTATAAGTCAGGCGTTACATTCGGAATCACGTATGATGTTCAGGAGAAATATAGCTGATCGGGTAAAAAGAGTTGCTCCCTTTTTGCGGCTCGACGGCGATCCGTACGTTGTTGTTGACGAGGACACCGGCCGGTTGAAATGGATTCAGGATGCTTATACTCATTCCACCAGATATCCGTATTCTGAACCATGGGAGAGGCAGCTGAACTACATTCGCAATTCGGTGAAAATTGTTGTAGATGCCTACGAGGGTGATATGACCTTCTACATTTTTGACGAAGAAGATCCAATGGTTCAGACATATGCCAGCATCTTTCCCGATTTGTTTGAATCGGCTGATGAAATGTCAGATACCCTGCGGGCTCACGCCCGACATCCGCAGGATCTTTTCGATATACAGCTGGATATGTACAGCGTCTATCATATGGAGGATCCAGTGGTGTTTTACAACAAGGAGGACCTGTGGGAAATCCCGGTCGAGCACTATGCAGGTCAGACCCAACCGATGGAGCCTTACTACGTGATGCTGGATCTACCCCAAGTTGAGGGAGAGCAGGAATTTGTGCAGATGATGCCCTTTAATCCAGCAGGCCGTGACGTGCTCGTTTCCTGGATGGCTGCTCGTTCTGATGGTGAAAATCTGGGTGAGCTGGTAGTTTACCGCATGCCCAGAGGCAGAACAGTGTACGGACCGCGTCAGATCGAGTCACTAATCGATCAGGACGACGAAATGTCCCAATTGATGACCCTGTGGGGACAGAGTGGTTCCACTGTTATCCGCGGTAACATGCTGGCCATCCCTATAGAGGAATCCATCCTTTATGTGGAGCCGATATTCCTGCAAGCTGACGGCGCCCGGGTTCCACAGCTGCGTCGGGTAGTAGCGGCTTTTGAGGACGAGCTGGCCATAGGACAGGACCTGGAACAGACTTTGCAAATTCTTTTCGGAAAGCGTGAGGCACCTGACGATATAGCTCCTGGTGAGCCGGGTACTCAGCCGGAGTTGATTGAACAGGCCCAACAGCTGTTCATGCAGGCGCAGGATGCTTTGCGTGCTGGTAACTGGTCCAGATACGGAATGTTGATGGAGCAGCTGGAAGAGGTCCTCAGCAGTTTGGCAGGAGATGCAGATGTTGAACCGGAGATAGACAATGGAGGTACTGAGTGAGGGGAATTGAGATAATAATCGACTCAGTCTGAAGTTGCTGACTGGCTCAACAGCATAAGTTTGTTCAGCGACGGCCGGAGCCCCTCGCCAAGGAGGGTTCCGGCCGTCATCGTTGGTTGATTGTTCCAAAACCGCAAGGAGGGAAGAAACTCAGATGACAATTGATTCAGATGGTGCAGTAACCATTGAGGAAATCTCCCAATATGAAGGCGAAGAAGTGACCCTGCAGGGTTGGCTTTACAACAGTCGATCCAGCGGGAGTATTGCGTTTCTTTTGGTACGGGATGGTACCGGTGTGGTGCAGGTGGTGGCAGCAAAAGACGACATTTCTGAAAAAGCGTGGAGCACAGCTGAATCTATCACCCAGGAATCGTCTCTACGCATCACAGGTACTGTCAGTGAGGATCCCAGGTCTCCTGGTGGTTGTGAGCTCCATCTTGCCGATATTGAGAAAATTCACGAGGCGGAAGAATATCCCATAGCACTTAAAGAACACGGTGTTGATTTCCTGCTGGATCACAGACACCTCTGGTTGCGCATGCCCAAACAGGTTGCCCTGATACGATTGAGAGACTTTGTGATGTCGCAGTTGGAATCATTCCTGCGCGATGAAGAAAACTTTGTACGGGTTGATACCCCGATACTGACGCCAAATGCTTGCGAGGGCACCAGCACACTGTTTGAAACCGAATATTTTGGGGACCCAGCTTATCTGAGCCAGAGCGGGCAGCTTTACAGCGAGGCTACCTGCGCAGCCCTGGGCAAAGTTTACTGCTTCAGCCCGGCCTTCCGCGCAGAAAAATCAAGTACACGCCGTCACCTGATTGAATTCTGGATGCTGGAACCTGAGATGGCCTTCTTTAAGCATGAAGACAACCTGGATCTGCAGCAAACGATGATACAGTATGTTTTGGATAAAGTGATAAGTGAAAAATCCGACCTGCTACAAGAGCTGGAGCGAGATCCGGAAATGTTGAAGTTCGATTCACCTTATCCAAGGATTACTTACGACGAAGCTGTAGAGATACTGGAGGAAGAAGGTCTATCCATGGAGTGGGGAGAAGATTTTGGGGCTCCGCATGAAACAGCAATTGCAGAGCATTTCGATTCTCCAGTTTTTGTGGAACGATATCCAGCCAAATGTAAAGCTTTTTACATGGAGCCGGCGCCGGAGCGGGCGGAAGTGGTCCTGGCGAATGATCTTTTGGCTCCAGAGGGTTACGGCGAGATTATTGGTGGAAGCCAGCGTATAGATGATTATGAATTACTGCTGCAGAAAATTGATGAGTTTGATTTACCGCGGGAAGAATTTGAATGGTATTTGGATTTGCGCCGTTTCGGTTCGGTCCCTCATTCCGGATTTGGACTGGGGATTGAGCGATTTGTTGCGTGGATTGCTGGACTGGATCACCTACGGGAGGCTATACCCTTCCCCAGACTTTTGAACCGGTTGCGGCCTTGATTGCAAATTTGCTACGGATGGAAATACGAGGGGGGTGAGGCCGTTGGATGATTTCAGCGATATCGGAGAAAAATTACGAAACGGCAGGAAAGCGAAGGGACTCTCCCTGCAGGACATCCAGAAGGCCACCAAGATCAGGATGAAATACCTGGAGGCATTGGAGAACTGGGATGTTGACGAATTGCCGCCGGGGGTTTACTCCCGGGGGATCATTCGCAGGTACTGCGAGCAGGTTGACATAGATAGTGAACCACTGCTCAAAAAATATGATGAATGGATGCAGGAGAAGGAAAGGCAGAAAAGTCTTACTCAACGTCTATCCCGTTCTCCAGGATCTGGGGACATTACTCTGCGTTCAGCGCAATCTGATTCGGCCTGGAAAGGAATCTCTGCAGTACTGATTATACTTTTAGTTATCGCTGCCGGTGCTGGAGTGTACTATCTTGCAACAGGCCCATTCAGTGTGAGTGTGAGTCTTCCCGGTTTTGAGCCGCAAGAGACAGAGGAGCCCTTGCAGGACCAGCAGCCTGAGGTTGAACCTGATGAGGGAGAAACGGCAGATGAGCCTGAAGACGATACTGACACTGACGATCCCGGGGGACAACAGGACTCCGATGAGGTCGAGGGCGAGGAAGAAACTGAACGGCAGGTGGATGTGATCTATGAAAAGGGGCCCGGAAATCGAGAAGTCACTTATGAAATATCTGGAGCAGAAAATATTTCGGTTGAAATCCAGACCGAGCAGCGTTGTTGGGTGCGGGTAACAGCTGATGGACAACAACTAGTTGAGGAGACTTTAGAAGTTGGTGTCCATAGATATTGGGAAGCTGAAGAAGAACTCATTATCAGGGCCGGAAATCCTGCTGGGATTATCCTGATAGTCAACGGCGTATCGACTGAAATACCTGATCCTGTGGATTGGCGGGATTTAATTTTCTCCCTGCAGGATTAGCCGCATTGATATAAAAATTACTGCCGGCGGGCATAATGATTCACCAGGAGGTGCGCGGTGAATCAGAGATCTCATTTGCTCTGCATGGCTGCAGCAGTTGCATTGCTGATCATTGCAAGTCCAATGAATTCTACAGCTGAGGGTAATGGATGGCAGGGTCCGATTACTGAAAGCTTTTCTGAGGAAAATATCCCCAGGATTTCTGCCCGCTCATTTGCACTGATCGACCTACAGAGTGGGATGCTGCTTTTGGGAAAAGACATTGATTCGATACGGCATCCGGCCAGCCTTACAAAAATCATGACTCTGCTTTTGGCCCAGGAGTTGGGGCGTTCAGACGAGCTGGTGCAGGTCAGCAGCAAGGCAGCCTATACCCCAGGCTCTTCAATGGGTGTACGGACCGGAGAGACCTGGCGTCTGGGTGATCTCATGTTGGGAGTTGCTTTAGAGTCGGGTAATGACGCTGCAATTGCCGTTGCTCAACACCTGGGGGGCAGCGTGAAAGAGTTTGCCCGTTTGATGAACGAAAGAGCAGCCCAAATGGGCATGAACAGTACAAGTTATTCAAATCCTCACGGGCTGACTGAGGATGATCACCTGACCTCCGCTAAAGATTTATCCCTGCTCGCGGGTCATTTTATGAAAAATCCGGTTCTCCGGCATCTGGTATCGTTAAAAGAAGCATCCGTTCAATCACTGGGCGGCCGACAGATTCCGCTGCGTAACACCAACCGTCTGCTCCATTCCGATATTCTATATAAGGGGGTCAAGACAGGAACTACGCGGGCAGCCGGAAGATGCCTGGTAGCTTCTGCCCGGCGGGGTTCGCGGCAGCTTGTCGCAGTCATTGTAAAATCAGGCGACCGCTGGGGAGATGCCCGACGGATGCTCGCTTGGGGCTATGAGAGATTTACATGGCGTACCGTGGCCACTCCGGTTTTACCGGTGGCTTCCATTGCAATTTCAGGGTCTCCGCAGCAGGATTCAATGGGATTATATCCACGCAAAACGGTGGTGCTGCCAGTGCCTGATGAAATCCATCCAGAACAGCTGCAGTTGATTATTAATCGTCCAGCCACTGCTTCACCGGGGGCACACGGTCCATTAGGTGAAGTGGTGGTTAGATTTTCCGGGCACACAATTTACCGTACCGAGCTTTATCTTCATTCTTCTAACTGGTAAAGATGTTTCTATTGTATCGTGTCGGCAATTCCCAGCAGTTGCGATACCGTGATGAGCTCAAATCCTTCCTCGTGCAGCTGTTTTATGATAACTGGCAGCGCTTCTGGCAGTTGGGTCGACGAGTCATCGGCGTGAAATTCTATCAAGAACCCTGGTTGAACGTCCGTCAGCACATTGTCCACTATCTGCTCCACTCCTGGATTGGTCCAGTCGCGCGAATCGAGACTGGCAGTTACTGTAACCAGGCCCAGCTCAGTAGCTGCATTCATTACTCGATCGTCCCACTGTCCGGTTGGAGGTCTGAACAGACGTGGTGATTGTTGTAATCTGTCTTTCAGAACCTGGACTCCTTTAGAAATTTCTTCACGCATGGTTTCGTCTTCGGCCGTTGTTAGATCCAGCTGTCGGTATCCCATGGTTGCTATTTCGTGCCCATCCTCACTGGCCCGTTCTACGAGTGGGCGGTTGGTTTCAGCCCACGGCCCGGCGACAAAAAATGTAGATTTCACTCCCTGTTCATCAAGCACATCCAGAACCTCTGAGAAGGTCTCGTCGCCCCAGGCGATATTGAAGGTCAGGGCTATTTTCTCCCCTGATATGTCTACTCTATCGACGGGTTCATGAGAACCAACCACAGGATACACTGCTGGCTCTGACGGGGAACTCCAGTACATGATCAGAAGTAAAAAGCAAAGGCTGACAATTACGATAGTTCGGCGCTTCGTTTTGGCGTCAACAGATATGAAGCGCACCGTTACCCCTCCCCATTTAAACAATGAGTTTCCGTCAAATATATGTGTTTATATCAGCAAATATGACAGAAACCAGGGGAGTGGACTAGGAGGACTTTCTCAACAGGCGCTGCCGTCGGTGCTGGAGATCTTCTAAATCCCTACTGAGTTTGGGGTCATTATGAGGTTCCAAAATTTGCTGTCTGCGCTTTACATGCTGAATGGCTTCATTGGTATGTTGAAGGGCATTATCTGGACATTTGGCATGGTGTTCGCAGTATTTGGCCAGTTCCACGTATGGGAAAATTGGCGCTCCCAACGAGTGATGATTGCCCTCAATTCTTGCAATCATTTGTTGCCACAGATGGACCGCTTTGCTCCAATTTTTTTCCCGTTTGTAGATGAGCGACAGTTCTTCAGCGGCTGCGAAAAAGTCTGAACCTCCTGCGCAATCAACGGCATGCTGCAGAAATTTTATCGCACGCTTTTTTCGGTCGGCTTTGAGTGACAAACGTCCCAAGGCCAGACTCATTTGAGCATCAGATTTTTCAACTGAGCAGGAGGCCGTCTTCATCAAATGGATCATCAGTGCTGCGCTGGATAGAAGATCATCAGCATTGTGCTTCAGGATATCCGAAATGAGACTGAACTTTTGCCTCCTCAGAAAAAGAAAGTATCTTTCTGGGATCTCACCACCCGGTATGTCGTCCTGCCTTTCTACCTGTAAAACTTTCTCTTCGAGCGAGGAAAGGCTGCAGCTGGACAATCTGTCGCGATACAGATATCGGGCAGGATAGAGGAGATCATGGTGACCGCTGAATTCGAGAGAGCCGGAAATCTTGTTCATAGTGCATCGTTGGGACAAAAGGGGTATATCAAAACGCTTCCCGTTAAACGTTACGACGTGTGAACGCTGGCCCAGAAATTTAACCACAGCTGAAATAAAATCAGGCTCACCACCAGGATCGGGCAGAAAAAACTGCCGAAGAATTAAGTCATGACCTTCAAAGTAAGCACACCCGACCAGGAATACGTGGGTACCGGTTCCACCAGACAAACCCGTGGTCTCGGTATCTACAAAGATCAGGTCTTCCCATTGTGATGGTAACTCATTTACACGTGTCAGGGCGCAAAGGTCATCTGGAGCGAAATTTTGCAGTTCAGACAGGTTTATGGAGCCCTGTGAATACTCATATGGATACTCTGCTTGACGGTAGGCCACACCAGTATCCTCACAAAACTCAAGATCAGAGCCCTGCCACCAGGAAGGTTTTTCACCGTCGTCTGGTGTTGAGGATGTTCTTGTTCCTTCCTGCAAAAGCCCATAACGCTCCATCTGGCGCAGCTGCTCAGATACCTTCATAAAGTTCACCCCGGAAGAAAATGTAATATCCTTTGTGTTACCTCCTTAGCGAACTCTCCAACTTCAATCCCTGTCCCCACGCAGGAAGGACATCCGTCGGAGCACTCACAGGAGTTTACCAATTCACTGCAGTTTTTGAAAACTTCAGTCTGTACGTCGAAAAGCTTTTTACCAAATCCCACCCCCCCGGGATAGGCGTCACAGACGAATATAGTTGGCAGTTCGGTAAAAGGAGAACGGATTTGATTGATTACATAAAGATCATTGCGGTCGCAGGAAAGGTGGAGGGGGGCTACCTCACCTAGCAGATTGGCCAGGCCTAAAAGACCGGATTCCAGCTCCGGACGGCCGAAGTGGTCAGTGATCTGATTTTTCAGAGCCAGCCAATAAGCAGAAGTGTGCATTTCCTGAGGTGGTAGATGAATACTACCCCAACCCACGTTTTCATGGGTGTGGAATCTCACCTTCTTATATTTGGTGGGTTGAGCTGACAGACGGACCTCACCAAACTGCTTCATATGATTGCCATTGTCATCCTCACGCAGGACATCCAGAACGCTGACTTCAACTGCCATTGAAGCATCGGTGTAGTAATTGACGTCAACCTGATGAATATAGGCCTTGTTTTGTTCCATATCCAGTTCTTCCACCTGATACTGCTCCGACTCATGCAGATAGATGGCTCCTTCGTGAACCAGCATGGGAGCGCTGAACTCATCCACTTCGCCGATGACGTCAGGTTCAGGATTTGTGGTGTCAACTATGACTACGTTTTCTCTGGAGGCAGACCGCAGGCTGATATCCTCGGCCGGAAATCCTTCCGCCATCCAGTGCCACTTATCCCCGGACTGGTGTAGAATGCGGTGTTCTGCCAGATATTTGAGAACTTCATCGACGGACTGATCTCCAAAGCGTTCACCCTTTTTAAAGGGCAGCTCAAAAGCCGCGCATTTGAGGTGGCTGACCAGAATCAGCAAGTTATCCGGATTGATAAGGGCATTTTCCGGGGATTGAGCAAAGAAATATTCTGGGTGGTTAATAATGTGTTGATCAAGAGGACTGGAGGATGCAACGAGTACTGCTGCGGAGACTTCTTCGCCGCGACCTGCTCGTCCCATCTGCTGCCACGTGCTGGCTACAGTGCCCGGATATCCCACGAGTACTGCAGACTGCAGTGAGCCGATGTCAATTCCCAATTCGAGGGCGTTTGTTGTAACTACCCCCTGAATTTCTCCATTGCGGAGTCCTTTTTCTATCCGGCGGCGCTGCTTGGGAAGATAACCTCCTCTATAACCACGTATATTGACTGAGGGCACTGACTGTCGGAGATAAGAAAGCAAAACTTCGACCTGCAGGCGGCTGCGGGCAAAAGCTATGGTCTGTATCTTGTTGCTCAAGAAACGTCTGATGAGGGAACGAGCGGCGATCAGTGAGTTCTGCCTTATTCCCAGCTGCTTATTGACAACCGGCGGATTATAAAGGAGAATGTGTTTTTCTGCGGTGGGAGCTCCCGACTGGTCAATGAGAACAAAATCCCGGCCGGTGAGCTTTTCGGCCAGCTGCAGCGGATTGGCGATTGTGGCCGAACAGGCGATGATTGTCGGCTCTGAACCGTAAAACCTGGCTACACGCATCAAGCGCCGGAGAACATTGGCCACGTGGCTCCCGAATATTCCCCGGTAAGTATGTAGTTCATCAATAACTACAAATTCCAGGTTCTCGAAAAGACGTACCCATTTCGTGTGATGAGGTAAAATTCCGGTATGGAGCATATCCGGATTGCTGATAACCACATGTCCGGCAGAGCGGATGGTTCTCCTTACATTAGGTGGAGTATCGCCGTCGTAAGTATATGTGGATATATCAGCGTTTAGATCGTCAATCCAGGACTGAATATTAGTTCTTTGATCCTGAGCCAGCGCCTTGGTGGGAAAAAGCAACAATGACCGAGAAGATGGCTCTTTCAGAGTCTTATTGAGTATTGGTAGTACATATCCCAATGATTTTCCAGAAGCTGTAGGTGTTGCAATTACCGGATTGTTTTCCTGCTTGACTGCATCAAGTGCTTCAACTTGATGACTGTAAAGCTGATCTATATCCCGCTGCTTCAACACTGTACTTAATCTGGGGTCCAACCACTGCGGTACAGGACGGTACTGAGCTTCCTGCGACGGGTACTTGACCCAGGAAGTCAGTTGTTCGGCAAACTCCGATTCCTGTTCCATCAGTCCTATAAGTTGCTGCAAGTTCATATAGAACGCCTCCAACCAAAATTGTAACCGAACAGATGTTTGAGATCAATTGCCGAATATCGAGGGGTATTTCAGTGAAGTGAAAGTGGACTGTGGTCTTTGTCCCGGGAGGATAATTGAATTTTTAATAGAAATTACCTTTAGAGATTGTCCTTTGTCCTTAACAATTGATTTCAGAAGATGTTTTGGAACATCAGCTGAAAAAGTGGTGCTTCGGGTGTAGGAGTTGTCAATCTGTCCAGTGAGTTTTACCACCCGAAAGTCTCAGTGGAGGAGTCATTTATGAATATCGATGTAAAGAAATCATCAGAGGATTGGCTTTTGCAGCATTCGTTTTTTAGAGACCTCGTTCATCGCTTCCCAGCGGTGAGCAGTTATTTTGAGTTTGACCCCCGCAGTCCTGGATCTGCAGTAATCAGAAAAAACCAAATTAAACAGCAACCTGGTGCCCCCAAGAATATTATTTCTGAAGAAGTGGTCAGGCAAAATACAGAGTGGGGTGCCCAGTCTGAAGGATTAAGAAGTGCTCGTAGTTTGCGCGATGATGAAACAGTAGTTGTCATGTGTCAGCTTCGACCGCGGATTTTAGGTGGACCCGGACATAACCTTTCAAAGATATTGTCAGTTTTGGAGTATGCGCGTAGACTGAAGGATATTCTCGATGTTCCAGTTGTTCCCCTTGCCTGGGTGATAACAGATCATAACTGGGGCATCATGAGTCAGGTTGATGTGGTCGCACACGACAATACTGTTCGTACAGTCAAATTAAATACAGCCCTGGATGGATGTCCCAGTGCTGACCAGATATCCATACATCCAGGTGTTTCTCTTATGCTGGGCGAATTTGCCGAACTCATGCGCATAAAAGGAGAAGATAATCCTGTCTGGGAAATGTTGCAAACGACTGCAGAAGAAAGTGAATCGCTCACTGGTTGGTTTTGTCGCTTTATTTCTTCATTGTTTTCTTCTCAGGGATTGGTTGTAGTGGATGCCAGTTCTCAGCGTTTACGCTGTGCAGCTGTTCCAATACTGCAGCAGGTTGTGCTCAGAAAAAAGACCCTGACAACTGAGCTGCGTGCCCGTGCAGATCAGCTCAATCAGGATGGATACACCCCGCCGTTTAATCTGACTGAGCCTACTCCGCTGCTGTTTATGGATCACGATAGGGGACGGCAGAAAGTTCTCTGCTGTGGGAATTTTACCCCTGACATCTCTACTGGCCAGCAGTCAGAGTTGAGTCGGGTGAGTAAATTGTTGGAAGATGATGGTTCGGTTTTCAGTACAGGTGAAGCAGTACGTCC
Organism: uncultured Clostridia bacterium; assembly: GCA_964599275.1. GTDB lineage: Bacteria > Bacillota > Sulfobacillia > SLMV01 > SLMV01 > PUMD01. Next base: position 17,838 of record CAZRFK010000009.1, on the reverse strand, counting down.
CATGGTTCAGGATTTTACCTTTCCAGTTGTGGCCCATGTAGTTGGCGCAGACGAATCCCTTCTGCGGGCACAGGTTGGAGGTGCTTACCAGCTATTCGATATGAATATGCCGCTATTGTTTCCCGTGGCACCGTTCACCTTCATATCAAACAGAGTAAAGCAGCAGATGAAGCAGTGGGATATTGAACTGTCCTCGGTGATTAACCGTGTTGGAGATTCCCTAAAAATACACCATGAGAGAGACCGCCGCCTGAAGGGGCTGCAGGAAGTGAATATTGAAAAGGTTTTTGAAAAAACCAATGAGCAAATTGCTGCTGCTCACAGTGAGCTTTTTGATAAACTTAATGGACATCTGCCGGAGATTGAGTCTTTAGAACAACAGAATCTGCAACGCATATTAAGACAGATGAAGTATTTACAGAAAAAGACCCACCAGTATCACAGGCGCAAGTTCACTGAGCTTACAGCTGCTTATCGTACAGTATCCAACCGTCTCCGTCCTGCTGGGAGTCCTCAGGAGAGTACAGCATTTGCTGCCCGGCTTATTGAGTATGGTCCTGAATGGCTCAGTTCAATCAGGGAAGCCTTAAAAAGTCAGGAACTTCTTTGGGGGCACTTCTGGTTGATACAACATCAAGTACAGGAGGGTTCAAGTAAGTGAGCAACCAGCACAAGAAAAATTGCAGAGAATCAGTGGCCTTTGTCAATCTGGGTTGTCCAAAGAATCTAGTAGACGCAGAAGTTATGGGTGAGGTGCTCGAATCAGCTGATTTTCATGTTATAGATGATCCCGAATCAGCCCGCATTGTAGTAGTTAATACTTGCGGTTTCATTGAGCCTGCCAAGAAAGAATCTATTGATGAAATATTTTCAGTCATTGAGGGACAGAGGCAGCAGATACTCATCGTCGCTGGATGTTTGGCGGAAAGATATTCAGATGAGCTGATTTCCGAGATACCGCAAATTTCCGGTTTAATTGGGGTCAATGACATTGATAGTATCGATGAGGTGGTTGAAGAAGCCCTGCAGGGAAACCGCACTGTCAAGCAGTGTGAGGCGGGACCCGTTGTTGATGCTCGTCGGCGCCGTAGGCAAACCGAAACCCACTACGGCTATGTTAAGATAGCCGCTGGATGCAGTCGTGGATGTGCCTTCTGTGCTATCCCTCAAATCAGAGGTCCCTACCGTAGTAAATCTCCTGAAATAATACATGCTGAAGTCCAGTCCCTGGTCCAGGATGGAGCCAAGGAAATAATTCTTATCGCTCAGGACACAGCCAGTTATCAGCTTTCTGGCGGCCAGGGGTTGTTGGATCTGCTGAGGAGTCTTTCAATGAGGTTTTCTGACAGCTGGTTCAGGATAATGTATGTGCATCCATCTGCGGTGTCCTGGCCGCTTATTGAGCTTCTGGCTGAGAGCAAAAATATATGTTCTTACCTGGATGTTCCCCTGCAGCATTCCAGCGCTGATGTTTTGAAGCGGATGAACAGGAGCGAAGATCCTGGGCGTGTACGGGATTTACTCGTGAATGCCAGAAAACAGTATCCTCACCTTTCCATCCGGGCTACCTTTTTGGTCGGCCACCCGGGAGAAAAAGAAGAGGATTTTCGCGAGCTAACTGCTTTTGTTAGGCCAATACGCCCCGATCATACTGCAGTCTTCAGTTATTCACCGGAGGAAAATACTGCTGCTCATAGTCAGAGCGACCAGATTTCCCCGGAAGTGAGCAGGAATAGAAAACAGCAATTGGTCGATATCGGCCGCCAGATATCGCACGATGTGAAGCAGAGGTTCGTTGGTGAAATTCTTCCTGTCCTGGTCGATGAAAGATCCGAACAGGGTATTCTGGGACGGCATCAGGGACAGGCACCGGATATTGACGGATACGTATTTTTGGATGATGGCCACGATCTCCAGGGAGTAGAGCCGGGTGACCTGGTCCAGGTAGAGATAACTGGAGCGGAGGAAGTAGATGTGTGGGGAAAAGTTCTCTAATTTTTAAACTCTGACCTATGTTCTTTCAGATGAGCGACTAAAAGCCGTTTCATCACTTTCCATTGCCCTTCAGGAGAAGAACACCCGATCTATTGTATTATTTTTACTTATACGTCATAAATAACACATGATATAGAGTAGGGTTATCCCTTACACAACCTAGTCTATTCACTCTTTTGTGTGTTAATATGTTTATACACTTAGTTGCTCCAGCAATACACATCCTGTTATTTGTTGAAATCCTGTTGTTGTTCTCTTTTAAATATAAAGCTGAAAATAAAACATCGTGATAATCATATTTGCCGAAGGGAGGATGGTCATTTATGTCGATTCAAGATTTGAGGATACCTTTGATTATAACAATTGCTATTTTGGCCCTTATCGGTCTTTTGGGCGGGAGTGCACTGTATGATAGAGCCCATGCAGTAGCACCGCTGGAAGAAACATTAGCGGAGCATCCAGATGTGCTTGATTATGAGATCAGCCGCGAAGAGGAATGGAATATCAGTGTAAGGTTACGCGAGGTCGACCGCATGAAAGATGCCTACCTTGAGTTAGAGGATGAGATAGCTGATGTTCTGGGGAATACTGCCTTTGAATTGGAGCTCAAAGGTAAGAACAATGACACTATCCTCCGTCGGTGGAATGACATTGAAATATTTGTTTATGAAGCGGCAGCGACCGGTCATTTTTCTCGTATGGAGCGTGAGATCCGCACAAGGCTTTCCTCCAGTGAGAATTATCGGTTCGATCTGCAGGTAGACGAAAAATATATTTATATACAGATACATGGAGATGATGGTCATATGTACCGCAGGATTTATCACGGATTGAACCAGATTAGAGAGGAGGACCAATGAATATTCGCAATTACATGAAGCAAAATTGGCGGGAATTGGGAATTGGAGGAGTGGTCGGTCTTCTCTCCTTTCTGGCTCTGAGAGGCTACAACGTACTGCCTGTACTTTTGATATCAGGATTGATTGCCATGGTTCTTTTTGTAAGCCGCAAAGGCAATATTGGAGGTAAATCGACTTCCTGGGGAGGACATGATGGAGACAGGAAATCGTCGCAGCTGAGTTTTTCCCAGATTGGTGGCCAGAACAAAGCTGTCGAAGAGGTAAAGGAAGCACTGGATCTAATGGTGGATGAGGATCGGGTTTCAGAACTGGGTATAAGATCACTGCGCGGACTCCTGCTGGCAGGGCCACCTGGAACTGGTAAGACTATGCTTGCCAGGGCTGCTGCTGGTTACATCGGTTCCTGTTTCGTTTCGGCGTCTGGTTCTGAGTTCGTTGAGATGTACGCCGGTGTGGGAGCACAGCGGATTCGTGAGCTTTTTTCAACAGCTCGCAAAAAGGCGACCAAGCAGAACAAAAAAGCTGCTCTAGTCTTTGTTGACGAACTGGAAATTATAGGTGGAAAAAGAGGCCGTCACAGCAGTCACCTGGAATACGACCAGACGCTGAACCAGCTGTTAATTGAAATGGATGGCATAAGTCGAGATGAAGGACCAAAGATCCTTGTGATGGGTGCTACTAACAGGCGAGATCTACTGGACGATGCACTTCTTCGTCCAGGAAGATTCGATAGAATAGTGCAGGTGGACTTACCAGACTTCGAGGGACGAAAGGAAATTTTACAACTTTACCTGGAAAACAAACCACTCGATGACTCCGTTGAATTGGAAACACTTGGTCGAGCAACTTTTGGTTTTTCAGGTGCCCAGCTGGAAAGTCTGACCAACGAGGCCGCAATTATGGCCTTCAGGGAAGATTCACAAACTATAACTCAGAAACACCTGCGTGAATCAGTAGAGAAGGTAATAATGGGAGAAAAAATCGATCGGCGTCCTCCACAGAATCAGCTGGAGCGGGTGGCGATACATGAGCTGGGACATGCTTTGATTGGAGAACTGGTTGATCCAGGTTCTGTAGCTTCGTTGACCATTGCTCCACGCGGGGGTTCCCTGGGATACGTTCGCAGAGCCCATCATGAAGATCGATTTTTGTACACCGCATCTGAGCTGACTGCAGAAATTGATTTTTCTCTGGGAGGTTGTGCTGCAGAGAGACTGTTTTTAGGGCAAGGCAGCACCGGAGTGAGTGGTGATTTTCAGAAAGCTTCCAATCTGGCAAAACGGCTCGTGACCTCAGGAATGACACGAATGGGCATAGTTTCTGAGGAGACACTATCTCCTGGAGATATGAACAAGATTGTAAGTGAAATATTGAATTCAGAAATACAGAAAGTAACTTCAGTGCTTACCAATTCTGGTGAGTTTTTCGATGCAGCGAGAGATGTTTTGATGGAAAAAGAGACAATATCAGGGAAGAAGGTCAGGGGCATTTTAGAACAGTGTTCAATTTCCCTCGGATCAGTTGGGATGGAGGGGGCACCTTGGCGGCCCACTGATGATGAAAGTGTTCTGACAGGTAATTGATGTCGCTGGGTCGGTATCGTCCGAAACCAGCCCAACCTGTGGCCACCCTTTAATGCTGTTTAGCACTCTTCCGTGTGTAACTTTTTCCTCTAGAGTTAAGTGAGTTGATAACCTGATACTTTTTAAGTTGTTGCGATTGTTAGAGGTGACTTGTGGACAGATCTCCTCAGCATAGGTATTGTTTTAACAAGGGTATCGGCAACATGGTAATCATAAACAGGGCATTACAGGGAAGAAGGTAGATTTGAATGCAGGCAGAAATTGTAACAGTAGGGACCGAGCTGCTACTTGGGGAGATTTTGAATACCAATACTCAGTTTTTGTCCCGTCAATCTGCTCGTATGGGTATTGATGTTTTTCATCATGTGACTGTCGGAGATAATTTTGAACGGCTGGCTGAAGGTCTGAAAAATGCAATGAAGAGAGCCGATCTAGTATTGGTTACCGGAGGTTTGGGACCGACTCCTGATGATATCACCCGGGAAGTGGTTGCGCATGTATGGGAAAAAGATATGGTTCACATTCCCGGTACCCGGGACTCTGCGGATGATATGAGACGGCAGAGACAGTGTATGATCCCGGAAGATAGCATTCCTTTAGACAACGATGCAGGTACAGCCTGGGGCTTCTTTCTATCGGATGCTCAGGCAGATGTGGCCTGTTTACCTGGACCACCTGCTGAGCTGCAGTCCATGTTTGACAAGTCACTGCGGCCGCTGTTGGAAGACAGAGCACCCGCTGGTCGTCTTTTTTCCCGCGATATATTGACTGCAGGCATGGGAGAATCCAGCGTTGCCTCTGAACTTGAGGATTTGCTCAGAGAACAAACCGATCCCACAATAGCAATTTACGCAGAGGAAGGTCGTGTGCGGATCAGATTAACCACCAGAGCCGAGAAGGAAAAACAGGCGGAAGAAAAACTTGAAGATACTCTGAATCAGATAAGGCAGCGATTAGATAAACACATTTTCGGCTACGACTCAGATACGCTGTCAAAAACTGTGGGCCAGCTGTTGCGAGATAGAAATGAAACTGTGGCAGTTGCAGAGTCTTGCACTGGTGGAATGCTGGGTGAGATGTTCACCATGGTGCCAGGAGCTTCGGACTATTTCCTGGGAGGAATGATTGCCTATTCGAATGAAGTAAAACGAGATTTGCTTTTGGTGTCGAATAAATTACTCTGTGAACATGGGGCAGTCAGTTGCAGTGTTGCAGCTTCCATGGCTGAAGGAGCCCGAACTCAGCTGTCCTCTGATACTGCCATATCTATAACCGGGATTGCCGGACCTGGTGGAGCGGTTCCGGGCAAACCTGTTGGAACAATATGCTTTGGCTTAGCTGGACCGTGGGGCGTTGCTTCAGAGCGAAAAACGTTTAACGGTAATCGACAGTACATCAGAAAGCGCAGTGTCCGGTATGCACTGGATCAGCTGCGCCGTCATCTCTCCAGGGATATCCAGGGTTGACTTCGAACATATGTACGGTTGATACTAATTGAAGAGCAAGGAGGTTCAACTTCAACTATGGGTGTGCGTACTTTTATTGCTGTTGATGTGAATGATGAAATCAGAAGTTCGCTGCAGAAGTGGCAGAGTCAGCTGCGGAATACATATGATAAATTTCGCTGGGTTGCTCCTGAGAATTTTCACATTACTTTGAGTTTTCTGGGTAATGTTGATGAACACCGCACTGCTAAGATAGCAAATACCCTTCAGGAGACATTAGATGAGATGCCCCCTTTTGAACTCGGCATATTTTCTGCAGGAGCCTTTCCCCACAAGAAGTATCCAAGAGTGCTGTGGGCAGGAGTAGGGGAGGGGGAAGAAAAGTTGTACAATCTTCAAAAATCTGTTGCTTCAGTCCTGCATCATGAGCATGGATTCGAACCAGATGAGCGTGATTACCATCCACATATTACCCTGGCAAGAGGGAAACGCAAGGTGCGTTTACCCAATATGGCACAGGAGCTTACGGAAGTTCAAGATCGGCTTTGGGGCCGTCATTTTGTCGATGCAATTGTCGTTATGAAAAGCGATCTGCAGCCAGATGGTCCAGTTTATACAGATTTAAAAAGACTTTCACTTGCACCTGAAACGGTGTAGATGGTAGTATTTTACAGTAAAGAGGGGAACTAACATGGGGGTGGCATCTTTGGATAAGGAAAAATCTCTTGATTCAACAATTTCAGATATCGAAAGACAGTTTGGCAAGGGTTCTATCATGCGACTGGGTGAATCTACCAGCATAGAAGGCATAGAAAGCATCTCGACAGGCTGCCTATCGCTGGATGTAGCCCTGGGAGTAGGAGGAATTCCCAGAGGCAGAATAGTCGAGCTGTATGGACCGGAAGCATCAGGAAAGACCACTGTCGCACTGCATATGGTAGCTGAGGCGCAGAAAGAAGACGGTTACGCTGCTTTTATAGATGCAGAACACTCTCTTGATGCCTCATATGCGGGCCGCATAGGAGTTGATGTTGACAATCTACTCATTTCTCAACCGGATACAGGTGAACAGGCATTAGAGATTTCTGAAGCTCTGATCCGCAGTGGGGCGGTTGATCTTATTGTTATCGATTCAGTGGCAGCTTTGGTACCAAGAGCAGAGATAGAAGGAGAAATGGGCGACAGTCACGTGGGACTGCAGGCCCGATTAATGTCACAGGCCATGCGGAAGCTTGCCGGAGCAATTTCAAAATCACATACGACTTTGGTGTTTGTTAATCAAATTCGTGAGAAGGTTGGCGTTATGTTTGGTAATCCTGAGGTGACTCCAGGAGGTCGGGCCCTGAAATTTTACTCTTCTGTCCGTATAGATGTACGGCGTGTGGAGGCATTAAAAGATGGCTCGGAAAGCCTTGGTATCCGTGTAAGAGCAAGAGTTGTAAAGAATAAAGTTGCTCCTCCATTCCGCGAAGCAGAATTTGATCTGATGTATGGCCAGGGAATATCCAGAGAAGGTGACCTGCTGGACATGGGGGTCGAGCACGACATCATTACCCAGGCAGGTTCATGGTATTCTTACGGTGATGACCGGTTGGGACAAGGGCGTAAGAACGCTAAAGAATGGCTTGCCGACAATGAAGAGAAAGCTGCTGAAATTGAACAAGCCATACTGCAGGAACTGGAAATAGCTAACGATGATGAGGACGGGGACACTGAGGAGGAGTGAGGGTGAGGTGAAACTTTGACTGAAGATGATGAGAGTAAAGCCCTCAAACATGCTTACCGTCTTCTGGGTTATCGTGACCGCAGCGTTTCAGAAATGCGTGAGCGTTTGAAAAATAAAGAATTCTCAGGTTCCGTAATTGAGCATGTTCTGTCTCAGTTGACAAAAGATGGCCTTTTGGACGATGAGGAGATGGCCCGACGCTATGTCGAATGGAGTAAAGATCGAAAACCCATGGGAAGGCGGCGTCTGCGGTTGGAGTTAGAAAAAAAGGGAATTGACCGGCAGATCATCGATAATGTTCTCAATGAGATGATGAACCGTAACTTGGAAGAACAGCTTGCCGAACGGGCTGTCTCTCAACGGGGCGGAGTACCCTCAAAAAGCCTTCCCGATAAGGAAAGACAAAAGAAACTTCGCCGCGTATTTTCCCACCTGCTCCGCCGTGGGTTCTCACGGCCTGTGGCTCGGCGAATATTGTTTGAAGATTAAAAGCACAGCTTGGACAATTTCTTGACAGCACCTCCTGCACGGATTAAAATTCCTTAGTAGAGTGGGTTATCGTTTAAAGTTTCATATGCCAGAGCGGCTATAAGGTGTTTTTCTTATTCCCAATATGGTTTTAATGTTTTGGGAACTTTTATTAGTGTCAGTTTATCATCTGCTGTTATAAGTTAGGATTCTATCACCTCGCCTGTTTATCCAGGATTTTGGTGGAGATCTGGGAATAAATATTCCGTTCTTGGTATGATAGGCCGTGTGACTTCGGCCCGGTAAATGGGTAGGACTGTTTTACTCGATCTGGCGCAAATAGTGTACCTTTATGAATGGAGCATGCGAAGCATACGACAGATTGTTCCGTTATAATGTGCATTTTAAAGTGATAGGTTTAATACTGCCCATAACCTCTATAAAACCTTTGGTTTGACAGTACGATCTATATGCGATGATGGTGCAGGAAACTGAAGGCCCCACGGACTTATGGATATGTGTGCTGGGGGAGGAGGTCACTTTTCAGAATTCGCTAGCCGGGTCCCGTAGGGCTCGGTTTTAAGTTTATCAGAGATGTATATGGTTGATCCGTGGGGAATTGGAGGTGTTAGGAATTAACGTAATTACTGTGCTTATGATTGCAATACCGGTGGCTTTAATTGCGTTTTTCACCGGATTTTTTGTTCGAAAATACATGGCAGAAGCGAAAATTGATTCCGCTGAGCGCGAAGCGGTTCGCATTCTTAACGACGCCGCAAAAGAAGCCGAGCAGAAGAAGAGAGAGTCAGTTTTAGAGGCCAAAGAAGAAATTCACAACATGCGCAATGAACTGGAGTCCGAGACTCGAGAGCGGCGCAACGAGCTACAGGCTTTAGAGCGACGCCTGATGGAGAAGGAAGAGAACCTCGACCGGCGTTCTGAGGAACTGCAAAAACGTGAAAATGAAGTTCAGAAAATGGAAAAAGAACTGGAAAGTCTGCGAGATGAAGCAGAAGAGGCGGTTGAAAAGCAAACAGAAGAACTGGAACGTATCGCTGAAATGTCGCGTGAAGAAGCCCATCAGGAAATCCTGACTGAAGCTGAGCGAGATGCGCGGCGCCAGGCAGTCTCCATTGCACGTGAAATAGAACGTGAGGCACAGGATGAGGCTCAGAAGAAGGCGAGAGAAATTGTAGCTCTGGCTATTCAACGCTGTGCTGCTGATCAAGTCAGTGATTCTACGGTTTCCGTCGTAGAACTTCCCGGCGATGACATGAAAGGTCGCATCATCGGCCGCGAAGGTCGAAACATTCGAGCCTTTGAAAATTTGAGTGGAGTAGATGTCATAATTGATGACACCCCTGAAGCAGTTGTCATTTCCAGTTTTGATCCTATCCGCCGGGAGAAGGCGCGTCTGGCGATGGAAAGATTGGTTGCTGACGGACGTATCCACCCTGCTCGAATAGAGGAAACCTATCAAAAAGTTGACCGTGAAATGGACGAGTTGATTCGGGAGCAGGGTCAACAGGCCGCGTATGATGCTGGTGTGCACGGTCTACATCCTCGTCTGGTGGAACTTGTAGGCAAACTTAAGTTCCGCAGCAGTTATGGTCAGAATGTACTCAAGCATTCGATGGAAGTATCTTATTTAGCTGCCATGATGGCTGCCGAACTTCAGGTTAATGCCAAGCTGGCCAGAAGAGCCGGACTTGTCCATGACATTGGTAAGGCGGTAGATCATGAGGTTCAGGGAACTCACGTGGATATAGGAAGAGATCTGCTCCGTCGCTATGGTGAGAAGGATGAAGTAATAGATGCCATGAGTTCTCACCACGGAGATTATGAACCGGAGAACGTAGAAGCTGTTCTGGTTGCTGCCGCTGATGCTCTATCAGCTGCCCGTCCAGGAGCAAGGAAGGAAACCCTCGAGGCCTATATTCAAAGGTTGAGTGATCTGGAAGATATAGCAGTTTCTTTTGATGGTGTTGAGCGGGCCTTTGCTATCCAGGCCGGACGTGAAATCCGTATAATGGTCAAGCCCGATGAGATTGATGATCTAGAAGCATATGCTCTGGCTAGAGACGTAGTAGGAGAAGTTGAAAATCAGGTTGAATATCCAGGGCAGGTTAAAGTAACGGTTATCAGGCAGACCAGGGCTGTGGAGTATGCAAAATGATCTGTTCACCTTGTAATTGTAGATATGCCGGAACGAAAGGGAGTATCTTCCTTTGGTTCCGGTTTTTTTTCATGGGAAGGGACCAGGTTTTGTTTAAAGAAATAAGTATGAAGTACATTAAGTAAAAGCATGCAGTTTCAGAGCATTGAGTTTTAGTAGTTTTAGTGGAAAGGATCGGGGTAGGCTGTGCGTATTTTCATGATCGGGGACGTAGTGGGGCGTCCGGGGAGAAGGCTGCTCACCGACCAGTTGGAGACAATTATATCTGAAGAAGAAATAGACTTAACCATTGCCAATGGCGAAAACGCTGCAGGAGGTGCGGGTATTACTGCGGATACTGCTCAACAGCTGTTCAATGCGGGGGTTGATGTTATTACTTCCGGTAATCACATATGGGACCGCCGTGAAGCGGTACAATTTATAGATGAAGAACCTCGGCTTCTTCGACCACTAAATTACCCAGAGTCGATTCCTGGTTCCGGTTATTATATAATCACAGGCAAACATCCACCTGTAGTGGTGGTCAATTTGCATGGTCGGGTGTTTATTCCTACTCACTTTGCCTGTCCCTTCAGAGCAATGCAGGAGCTGCTTGAGAATCTTTGTACCGAAATGAAAGACACGTCGCATTTGATTCTGGTGGATTTTCACGCAGAAGCTACTTCGGAAAAACAAGCGTTTGCCCGGTTTTTTGATGGACAGGTTTCTGCTGTCGTAGGTTCTCATACGCACGTTCAGACTAATGATGCAGGTTTGCTTCCCGGGGGTACTGCTTTTCTCACTGATATGGGGATGACTGGGCCATCTGAAGGAATAATCGGGATGAACGAACAAGAGGTTATCCACAGATTCATGACTCAGATGCCTGTCAGATTTGAAGTGGCTTCAGGTCAATGTCAGCTGAATGGGGTGATTCTGGACTGCAAAATTAATGAAACACGCCTCAATCAGACTCGCGTTCAGGATATGCGGTTGATAAATCGAAAATATCATTGAGCAGCATAGTTTACTGATTCAGTTAGGGAGAGGAGAATTTACGTGCCTGATAGAGAGACCAAGTTTTTACAGGGCAATGAGGCTATACTTGAGGGTGCTATAGCTGCAGGAGCACGTTTTTTTGCCGGTTATCCTATAACACCCTCGTCAGAAATTGCTGAAGGAGCTTCGAGGAAATTACCGGCTGTAGGTGGAGTGTTTCTACAGATGGAGGACGAGCTGGCGAGCATGGCTGCCATCATCGGTGCATCTCTTTCCGGTATGAAGAGTTTTACTGCTACCAGTGGGCCTGGCGTTTCTCTTATGCAGGAAAATCTGGGAGTGGCCATTATGGCCGAGGTGCCCTGCGTATTAATTGACGTGCAGCGTTCCGGACCTGGTACCGGTCTGGCGACCAAGCCGGCACAGGCCGACAGCATGCAGGTTCGGTGGGGGTCACACGGTGACCATTCAGCCATCGTCCTGGCACCGTCTTCAGTGCAGGAGTGTTTTGATCTCACAGTGAAAGCATTCAATCTGGCCGAAAAATTGCGGCATCCCGTCTACATACTGGCAGATGAAACAGTGGGTCATATGAGAGAAGATATCGTGATGCCTGATGACGAGGATATAGAAACGGTGTCCAGAAGGGAACCGGAAGTCAGTCCAGAGGATTTTCGTCCCTATGATTTTTGTTCTGATGGTCGTCCAGTACCTCTTCCGCCTTTTGGTTCCCCGTATGTATATCATGCCAACTCATCTATGCATGACGAAACAGGATTTCCCAATGCTGATCCCCAAAACGCTGAAACGGTTATCAAAAGACTTCATGATAAGGTCGAAGATGCCGTTGATGAAATCACCGATTACTCGTACATAGGACCGGGGAATCCCGATGTTTTACTGGTAGCCTATGGATGTACCGCCAGGACAGCCGAGCAGGTCGTATTGAATTATTCCGGTAGGGAAGATATACAGATTGCCTTGCTGAAACTGCGGTCGCTTTGGCCTTTCCCGGATGACCTGATAGCAGAATACGCATCCAGGGCTGGTGCTGTTGTTGTTCCTGAGATGAATCTTGGTCAAATGGTGCGGGAGGTTGCACGGGTTACCGGTTCAATCGTTCCAACTACAGGATTTAATAAGAGTAATGGGCAGCCGATTACTCCTGCCGAGCTGACATCATACATCGAGGAGGATTTGCTATGAAAGCATCTGCTGAAGTCTGTACCTATTTGAAAGACGATGATTTACCGGTGTTTTGGTGTTCCGGCTGTGGAAATGGCATCATCCTCAGCAGCCTGATGAGAACCTTCAATGCCATGGACCTTCTGCCGAACGAGATAGTTGTGGTTACGGGAATAGGATGTTGGGGAAAGGCCGATGATTACCTCAAGACCAATTCCCTGCATGGGACCCATGGCCGAGCCTGACCTTTTGCCACGGGAGTCAAAGCTGCAAACCCCGACCTTACGGTCGTTGCTTTGATGGGTGATGGAGACTGTGCCACCATAGGAGGAAATCATTTCCTACACGCAGCCAGAAGGAACATAGATGTAACTGCGGTAGTTTCTAATAACTTCAATTACGGAATGACCGGAGGGCAATATTCTGCCACTACTCCGGCAGAAAGCTATACGAGCACATCGGTTTACGGTAATCCGGAAGGTGAATTTGACATTTGCGAGGTTGGAGTTGCCGCACGTGCTGGTTTTGTGGCCCGCAGCACTGTATATCATGTGAATCTGTTGAAGAATCTTCTCCAACAGGCAATATCTCATCAGGGCTTTTCCTTGGTTGAAGTTCATTCATCCTGTCCGGTGTATTTCGGACGCTATAACGAAATGAATAGTCCAGTTGAAATGATGAGATGGTGGGAAAAACGAGGCGTCCCGCATCAAAGATATCAAAATTTGAACGAAGAGGAGCAGGCTGAGCGGGTTCCTATCGGCGTACTGCATGAACAGCCGCGACCGGATTTCAGCAGCCGATACGAACAGATACAGCAATCCGCACAAGAGAAAGTGGGGGAGTAGTTGATGACAGCCTACGAAAAAGCCCGGGAAGAAGAGCGAAAGGAAGTTGTTCTTGCAGGAATCGGCGGTCAGGGACTGGTATATATAGGTAGAATGCTGGGAGAGGCTGCTGTCAAATCTGGCTACCACGCTGTGCAAACACAGAGCTACGGAGTAGCTTCTCGAGGTGGTTTTACCAAATCCGAGGTAGTTTTTTCCGATAAGCCACCAGCCTATCCTATGGCGGTAAATCCACAAATAATTTTAGCACTATCCGAGGAAGCATATAATCGGTACGTAGATCAATTGGATGTGGGAGATACAATGGTCTACGATTCAGATCAGGTCGATTCCGGAGGTTCAGATCAGAAAGTCTGCGGATTTCCGCTGACTACTATCGCCCGTGAACTGGAGATTATGGACAGCTATAATCTGCTGGCTCTGGGAGTCTTTATTTCCAGCACCGGTTTACTGCCCGAGGATTCCATTGTGCAGATTCTGCAGGACGGAGCCGACACAACGAGAGGAAAACAGAATCTGAGAGCATTTCAGGAAGGTGTTTCGCTGGTTGAGTGAAGTATTTGTTCAGCCCGTGGCCCAAAAAGAAGGGAGAAAGAAATGAACATATCTGAGCGAGCAGACAAGCTGCATCGGGAATCCCTGGTTGTCGATACTCACGTTGACACTCTGTTAGCCTGCGTATACGGGCGTCGGAGTCTCACAGAATGCTCCGAAGAAGGACATGTGGATCTGCCCAGACTCCGGGATGGCGGCGTCAATGTCCAGCTGTTTGCTCATTACATTGAGCCGGCTTACAAACCAGACCGGGGGCTTTTGCGGTTTATGCAGATGGCAGATGTTTTCTTCTCTGAGGTGGAGAAGGCCGATGATGCTGAGGTGGCCTACAGTGGAGAAGACATCGAGAGGATCAATGGAGAGTCAAAAATAGCCTGCGTTCTTTCGATTGAGGGTGGTGAAGCAATTCAGGGCGACCTGGGAGTGCTCAGGGTCCTGCACCGATTGGGGGTGCGATGTCTTGGGTTGACCTGGAATCAACGCAATCAACTGGCTGACGGAGTGGGGGAATCCCGGACCGGTGGTGGATTGACCCGGATTGGAGTAAAGGCCATTGAGGAAATGAACCGGCTCGGCATAGTTGTGGATGTTTCTCATGTATCCAAACCCGGTTTTTGGGATGTTGTCGAAGTTTCTGAACAGCCGTTTATTGCCTCTCACTCAAATGCTAGAGCCGTCTGCGATCATCCCCGGAACCTGACAGATGAGCAGATCTGTGCCCTGGCAGAATCTGGAGGGGTTATGGGTATGAATTTTGCCCCCTACTTTGTTGACGAAGAGGTCCGCCGGGAAGCGCAGCGAATCCGTTCCCAGGGCCTTGGTAGAGAAGACATGACTAAGAAAGCTTCCATAGATAGCTTGCTGGACCACATTGATCACATTGTTGACCTTGTAGGGATAGAGCATGTTGGAGTGGGTTCTGATTTCGACGGCATTGGAGATACACCTGAAGGACTTGAGGATGTCACCTGTATGCCCAGGTTAACCGAAGGGTTGATACAGCGTGGGTATGAAGACGACAAGATACGCGCCATACTTGGCGGTAATTTCATGCGCGTATTCAAGCAGGTATGGGGTAGCTGATGAATCGATACAGCCGGGCGGATCTTCACGTTCACTCAGATGCATCTGATGGAGTGCACTCTTCTCCTGAACTGGTGCGGAAAGCAGAGTCTGCCCGGCTCAGTCACATTGCTATCTGTGATCACGATACTACAGCTGGTATTACCGATGCTTTACAATACTGCAAAAATAGCGATATAAATACCGTGGTCGTTCCTGCAGTGGAGATAGGGACAGAGCTGTCTGATAGTTCGATGAAATGGGCTCGTACTTCCCGTCTGCAGGATGGGGAAGTTCATATTTTGGGGTACGGGATTGACCCGGATCCGGATGATGAGCAGCTGGATGAAATGTTGGAGCACCTGCAGGATAATCGTCACCAGCGGCTTTTGTCTATCCTGCATAACTTCCGAAAGATGGGAATGTATATTTCAGAGGATGAGGTGAATGAATTATCTGGTGATTCGCAGTCACCCGGGCGACCTCATGTTGCAAAGATGCTCGTCCACAGAGGTTATTGTGAAGATGTGCCGGAAGCTTTTGAGAAGTTTCTATCTGTGGGACGCCCCGGATACGTTCCTCGAGAAAGACCAGATAGCAGAAAAGCCGTAGAAGCTATCTGTCAGGCCGGGGGAATGGCGATACTGGCACATCCTGGTCTATTAACCAGACCTCTGGATATGGTCAAATTGCTCCAGGAGCAGGGAATATCAGGTGTAGAGGTTGTTCATCAGAATCATTCTTTTTCAGATGTCTCCACATTGATACGTCACTGCCGCCGGAGAGGACTGCTCTGCACTGGAGGTTCTGATTACCACGGACGGAAACGCGATCCCGAGATTGGAGAGATTGGGATTCCACGCCAATGGGCTGAAACTATGCTGGAGGAAATTCACTGTAACCGATAGTGCACTGAGTCCAATACTGGATCTGGCTGACAACAATGCGAAGCAATGTTAAAATGTTTAGGTGCTTGGGACTGAGGAGGTTGTGAAAATTGACCGACGCGTCTGAAAAACAAAACGTTCATAAAAATAATCAGGGGGATACCGATTCGCCAAAGGATGACCCCTGCCTTTCTCTACCTACAATTGGAGAGCAGCTGGGTCTGGGTCCCAAACTGTTCCGTTCTCTGCTGGATACGTACTCCGATCTCCTCTCAGTTTACGAAAAAGATAATGAAAAAGTGATGCCAGAAGAAGATTTCCAAATTTTGAAACAGATACATCAGCTTACTCTGCAGGGACTCACTGAGGCGGAGATCCGGGACAAATTGGAACAGGGACATTCTAGTGAAGTTGCCGCTACAGTTGATTCTGATGCATCCATAACTGAGAGTGCTGACGACGCAGAAGAGGAATTGGTGCGTTTGATTAAATCACTTCAACAGCGACTGAAACAGTCTGAGGAGAGACGCGTCGAGGATCGAGATCAGCTCATGATGATGCTAATGCGTACTCAGCGGGAGCTTCGGAGTCTCCGTTATGAGCTGACCAAAGATCAAGGGCGACGGCGAAAAAGTTTTTGGGAGAGATTGTTTGGGGGATAGCACCTTATTATTTTCAGAAAGGTGAGGATAGATGAAAGATTTGTCAACACTTTACAATCCACAGTCGATTGCCGTTGTTGGAGCATCTGCCTCTAGAGATAAAGTTGGAAATGTAGTTGTACGCAATCTAATGAACGATAACTTTCCAGGTCAAATTTATCCTGTAAACCCCAAGCGGGATGAAATAGAAGGACTCAAATGCTATCACAGCGTAAAAGAAATCCCCCATGAAGTTGAACAGGCCGTTATATGCATCCCCGCTCCTTATGTATCTGATGCTATGCGGGAATGTGGGGAAAAAGGGGTCAAATCTGTTGTTGTAATAACTGCCGGATTCAAAGAAGTTGGTCCGGAAGGCGCTGAGATGGAAAAAGAAATTGAACAGGTTGCCGACAGGTACGACATGAATCTCATGGGACCCAATTGCCTGGGTGTTATGGATACACATACCCCTATCAATGCTACATTTGCAGAGATTTTTCCTATACAGGGCAACATAAGCTTCTTTTCTCAGTCCGGTGCACTGGGGCTGGCTATTCTGGACTGGAGTCACAAGGAAGAGTTGGGCTTCAGCAAATTTATAAGTATGGGCAATAAGGCCCAGCTGAATGAGGCGGATTTTCTATCAGATGCGGCTGAAGATGACAATACAGATGTAATAGTTGCGTATCTGGAGAGTATAGAGGATGGATCGGCCTTTGTGCAGGCGGCCCGAAAAGCGGCACAGAAGAAGCCGGTTCTGGTTTTAAAGTCTGGTGTCAGTGAAGCCGGGGCAGAAGCTGCCTCATCACATACCGGAGCTCTGGCTGGTAGTGAGGCAGGATATCAGGCTGCTTTCAAACAGAGCGGTGTTCTGAGAACTACTACCATGTCTGACATGTTTACTTTCGCCGGCGCTTTTGTCGATCAGCCGGTTCCTCAGGGCAAAAAAGTAGCTGTGGTTACTAACGCTGGGGGAACTGGTGTTGTCTGCACAGATGCCATAGAAATGTCAGGGCTTGAACTGGCCCAATTCACCGACGAAACCCTGGAAAATCTCCGGGAAGGCCTGCCGGAAATGGCCAATGTGCAAAATCCGGTGGACGTTATAGGGGATGCCGGACCCGACCGGTATAGATTTGGTTTAGAAACGGTCATGGCAGATCCCAATGTGGACATGGCGGTAGTGCTTCTATGTGCAACTGCCTTCACGGAACCTTTGGAAACTGCCCAGCATCTCATAAAGATGAAAGAGCAGTATCCAGAGAAACCACTGGTAGCGGCATTTACCGGAGGAGCCAGCGTGGATGAAGCCAGGGAAGAACTGCCGAGAAACGGCATACCATGCCTGGATTTCCCCGAACAGGCAGTGGCCTGCTTGAAGGGTCTTGTGCAGCATAAGGAAGCGCAGGAGCGTCTCGAGAAAGGA
>CAZRFK010000008.1:0-50177 GCA_964599275.1 uncultured Clostridia bacterium | reverse complement strand
TGGATGCGCAATGATTCTGCGACTGCTGAAGACCGCCCACCAGGTTCCAATCCATGCAGTATTTACAGTACAGGAGGAAATCGGCCTGCGGGGAGCCCAGGTAGCAGCATGGGATGCCAGGCCGGATATGGCCCTGGTTTTTGAAGGTACAACCTGTGCCGATATACCCGAATCCGTAGAACACGGATACTCCACTACTCAGGGAGAGGGACCTGCGCTGAGCATCATGGACCGCACCAGTGTCGCGCATGGTGGAATGCTGAATGAGCTGGTCCGGTTGGCAGAAGAAAATGAAGTCCCGTATCAATTCCGTAGAAGTACAGCAGGAGGTAATGATGCCGGTCCAATTCATCTGACCGGTGAGGGTATACCAGCAGCAACGCTTTCCACACCGTGCAGGTACATTCATTCGCCGGTATCTGTGCTGAAAAAATCGGACTTCAAAAACGGCATACGTCTGGTCGAATTATTCTTACAAAGTATCGAGAGGGGGTTCCGGCCGTGAAAGATCTCATTAAAACACTGGTAGAAACGTTCGGAGTGGCCGGACATGAAGCACCGATAACTGAGGCAATTCGTGAGGAAATTTCAGATGAGGTAGATGAAATAAAGATAGATACACTGGGGAACCTCATCGCAATAAAAGAAGGTATTGAAGACGCTCCAACTATCATGTTCTCTGCTCATATGGATGAGATAGGTCTGGTAGTAACCCACATAGATGACGATGGTTTTGTGCGATTTGCCCGCGTTGGTGGTGTAAATCCGCACAGGCTGCTGGATCAGCGAGTGGTGTTCGAAAACGGCCGCATCGGATGCATCGGAATGGAAAAGTTGGATGGCATCAACGAGTTGAAAATGGAGAAAATGTTCATCGATATCGGCTGCAGCAGTGAGGAAGAAGCCCGCGAACACGTTTCAATTGGGGATGTGGCTTCTTTTTACCGCCCCATGAACGATCTGGGCGACCGTCTGGTTTCCAAAGCAATGGATGACCGCATAGGTTGTGCAATACTCGTTCAGACCTTAAAACAACTCACCGAATGCCCTAACCGCATAGTTGCGGTATTCAGCGTCCAGGAAGAGCTGGGCCTGCGGGGGGCCCGAACAGCAGCTTTTCAGGTTGAACCAGATATGGGCGTAGCTCTCGATGTTACAGGAGCCGGTGATACACCAAAAGCCCGACGCCTCGATATTTCTTTGGGTGACGGGGCCGCCATCAAGGTTATGGACAGAAGCTTGATGACTCATCCGGCGGTAAAACGCCTTATGGTTGACCTTGCTGAGGACAACAACATTCCCTATCAGATGGAAGTATTGGAGTTTGGTGGTACGGATGCTGGTGCCATCCATCTCAGCAAGACCGGCGTTCCATCGGGCTGCATTTCTATCCCCACTAGGTACTTACATGGACCGAGCGAAATGGTAGATTACAATGACGTTCAGGCCTGTGTAGATCTTGCAGTTGCTATCGCTGAATCAGGGGAGATCGATCTCGCACGCTAATTAATTACGGAAAGATAATCCGCCATCCGCCGGACGAAAGGGGCAACTCTTTCGTCCGGCGCGGGAAAGGAAATCGATGAACTCACAAGATCATCTCCTGAACATTGAGATAGCCGGCATCAGACGGCAGCTCCCGGTGGAAAAAATTGAGGGTAAATACCGACCGCATCTGCAGTTATTGACAGATGTTCAGTTGACCAACGTATCCGCCGGAGTTTTAGCTCCGCAGCTGACAAAGCTAAATTGGGATATCCTCGTAGGCACAACAATCGAAACGATCCCGCTTTTGCACATGCTTTCTAGTTTCCTGGGCCGCGACCACTACGCGCTCTGTCTTTCAGACCAAAACCGACCTGATAACAGTAATGGATGTGACCATGCTGTTGATTCTGAATTCGCCGAATTATTGACCGGGAAACAGTTAGTAACAGTTCAGCCTCTAGCTATTGCATCAAAAACCGCAGAAAAGCTGACTTCCTCGCTGCAGAGAACCGATGTCAGACTTATGGCCAAAGCTGCCGTGCTGGTATCCGAAGAGATAGAGGATGAATACATCTATGCAGAGACATTCTCAGATAAGCAGATTACTTCAAGTAGCTAATAAGTTTGGGGATAATCAATCCCCTGTGCGGTTCTTCTGGAAACTCAAGACTCCTGCAAATAGCACCTTCGGAAACCGCTCAGGAAGGCATCCTGCAGACGCCTGTCAGTCCCCAGGGCCTTGCATGCTCCACACTGCGTCCTGAGATTTTGCACCACTTCGGGACGCTGTGCGAAGCTCAAACGCAGCGCTTCACCTACTGCTCGCCGTCCCACATCTTCATTTTCCGACAGAAGCAATAGGGTGCGAAACACCTTTCTGCTATTTGCAAACATCCCCTCCGGCTCTGGGCTATTCACACCATCAATAATTGCTGAGAGTGAGTGGTGATTGATATTGCCCACCGGGTAGGCGTGATTTCCACAAGTGTAAACCGTACCGTCGTGGTCCACAAACAGATCCCGATGATATTTACCTCCATCATATGCCCGTTGCCGTGGTAAAAAATGAGGACAGCAGATGTTGAAGAGTTCTTCTCCCACTCTATCTTCCAGGAAATTGTTTTTGAGTTCGCTGGCCCCTCCAATGTTGGATATCTCCAGATGCTTGACGAGGATTATGCCCCGTTCATCTCCATAAGTCCTTTCATCCAGTGGATTAACACCAACTCTGGTAATCACATCATCGATGATCTTCTGTGTAGGCTCAACCCAGCATCCACTGGACGTAGCGGTTATCCTCAGCTGATGCCCAATGGCCTCCAGATGGTGAACTTCCCCAAATCCCTCCTCCAAAAAGGCCTCCAATGCACTGGCAACCACTGCAGTGGGAACTGAGTCTGCGACCTCCAGGTCGGAACTGCCCTTTATATTGTGATTGCTGTCAACACTGAAATAAATCCTCCCCAGACCTGCCGTCTTCAAGGAGCTTACAATTTCTGAGGGAGCAAGATCGTACAGGCCGGTCCTCTGTAACAATCTCCTGTTCATCTCCCGGTAGTTTCCACGTGCCGCAATCAATCCCCCGTTGGTCACCACAGTTGGAACCAATCCTTTTTCACAGGAATACTCAATAAGGCTCAGTAAATTCTCATACTCTAATAAAGGCTCTCCTCCGGTCCAGTAGGTTCCCACCATCCCAAGGGTCGCGGCCTCATCTATTAGCTCCCGGATTACTTTGAGGGAAAGACCTGTCCGTTGCCCATTTTCAGACCTGGTGGTCTCATTGAGACATATAGCGCAGTTATTGTTACAATCCGGAGTTAAAGAGATTTTCAACTGTGCGGTGGGATCAAATCTTTTCTGCACCATTTACCTCCTCAGATTGCATGGTAGTGACCTTCTTTTGAAACATTTCCCATCCATAAAAACCGTATAAGCCTCCGACCTGAGTGTTCTCATCGGTTACGATAAACAGTAAACTCGATTGTCTGTGCACCAGAGACTGCTACTGGTTACCCGGAAGACGGCTTCTGCGTTTTTTCATTTCGGAAAATGGGAGCAGGGTAACCCCTACAAATACAAGTATAAATCCCAAAACCTGCGGTATATGCAGCATTTCATCAAGAAAAACATACGCCAGCAGCGCAGCAGCAACTGGTTCAACTGTCGCAATTATACCTGCTTTGCTGGCTTCGATTCCATCCAGAGCATAAATGTAGAGAGAATAAGCAAAAAGAGTAGGAACAGTGGCAATCAATAGTATATACACCCAGCCTACCGGAGGTAAATTCAAACTGAATAACAACCATGGAGGACGTAGCAACAGGAGGAAAAACGAACCGAAAAGGAAAGAGTAAAATAGCGTAACGGTTCTACTCACCTTCTGGACGGCAATCTTGCCAAACACACTGTAAAGCGCATAAGTTATTCCGCATAATAGCCCAGCCCCTATTCCCACCATATTTAAATGCAGCTGCGATAAGTCGTATGCCTGCACAACCAGAGCGCAGCCGGCAAAAGTGAGAAATAATGCGCACACTTTGACCCTAGTGAGAGGTTCACCAAACCAGATTCTTGAAATAATGGTTAGAAAAGCTGGAGCTGTATACAACAACACAAAGGCAGTAGCTACATTTGTCTTCTCAATGGTATAAAGAAGCAGGCTGAAAAAAATGGAGATACCGACCAGGCCGTACAGTGCAAAAAAGGGAACGTCGTCTGGTGATATCCTCAACGAACCTGGATCAGTTATGAGAAAATACAAAGCCAACAATATGAATGCAAAAAACGCTCGGAACGTCACTACTGTGATGGGATCTAGTCCGTGGTCAAACAGGAACTGTCCCAAAACACCTATCGTCGACCAGAACATCGCAGCTGTGAAGGCTGCGATATAGTATGACAGTTTGCTGTCTGAACTCAAAAACCGCACGACAAAACGACCCAGCAGCTCATAAATCAAGTCTCCAGTCTTTTTTAATTTCCTGCCACCAGTTCAAAAATACACCAACCACATCAGATATTACAATCTTCCGAACTCAAAACTCGCCACGACTTTCCTTCAAATCAGGATCGGTTTTTGACTGAGACTCACTTCCATCCCCTGCCAGTGTCAACCGGGCTACATCATCAGCGTCGTCACTACTGTCATTTATAATCGTAAGCAGCCGTCTAGCTGGGTACACGCAGATTGCACCGTCGTCCACTACTGCGCATTCTGCATACTCGGGAATATCTTCTTCCTTTTGCCTGTTGCGGGCCATAAAGCCGGCTATTCTCAGCTGGAGAGGACTCATCCTTTCTGCATATATGTAAGCATCCTCTTTACCGTTAACTCCAGCATGAGCTACTCCGCTTAACTCCCCAATCACATAAATATTACCCAGGGATGAAATTCGCGCTCCCGGGTTAACATTGCCCAAAAGCAGTAAGGACCGTGATGAATGAAGGGCCTGACCACTGCGGATTTTGCCGCTGTGTATATCTATCCAATCAACTCCTCCGTTGGGGGAGTCTTCTTCCATCTGGTGGTCATTATTAAACCCATCAGCGTTTGTGGCATCAGAAACCGGCTGCTGTCCAGTTTCGTCGTTATCAGTACAGTCAATACCCAGCAGTGTCATATCAGGGAACTCTGCCAAAGCGGAAGTTACAGCCTCAGCCACCGAGGGTGTAAGCGATTCTCTGACAAGTTCCACGTTCATCCTCGCTCCGGCAAGAAATCCACTTATTGCATCCAACTTATCAACCAGTGCTTTACGTAAAGCATCCGGCTCAACATTGGCCTGCTCTTCGGACACTACTATTCGAATACCTTCGTGCGATCCCTTGATTGCGATCAACGACAATACCCCCAAATGCTGTTTTTGGCAAATTGCACTGCCCTTCAAGTGGGTGGGAATCACCTATCTCCCACCCACTTTTGTTTGACTTTCTTTATTTATCAGGGAATCAGGACAACCTTGCCGCAATTCCCTTCTGCCATCAGACGCATGCCTTCCTCAAAGTCTTCCAAATCCATCTGGTGAGTCAGTACAGGCTCGATGTCCAATCCCGAATCTAACAGGGCACGGGTTTGATGCCATGTCTCCCAGATTTTCCGTCCTGCTATGCCTTTCACTTCAACTGCCTTCAAGACAATATCGGGACCAACTTCAAGACTGATCCTGTTTTCTGGCGGTATGCCCAGCAGGCTGACCCGTCCTCCTGGTCTGACCATCTTCATGGACTGATCAATTGCCGTGGGGTTGCCCGACATTTCGAGAACACCATCAACACCCCGTCCATCAGTCAGGTCCAGTACTCGTTCAATGACCGGTTCGGAGGATGCATCTATCACAGCATCAGCCCCCATGGTTTCAGCCAGCTCTATTCTGTATGGGTTCACTTCGGTGGCTATGACCTGTGCTGCCCCGCACTGTCTGGCAACAGCTATGCTCATCAGACCTATCGGCCCACAGCCAACAACCGCTATTGAGCACGCTGCAACCGGCCCGGCAAGAGTCGTTTGAACCGCGTTACCCAACGGCTCCTGGGCTGAGGCAACTGCAACATCAAGATCAGGAGAATTAAGCCATAGATTTTCCGCCGGCATAGCAACATACTCAGCAAAACATCCGTCAACATCAACACCAATTATCGAGGTCTCAACGCAGACATGCTTCTGCCCCATTCCGCACTGAAGGCACTGGTTGCACACAATATGAGTTTCTGCTGAAACCATGTCTCCTGGTGAAAACTCATTTACATTACTGCCAACCTCGACAACCTCACCGGCAAACTCATGACCAGCAATGAGCGGGGGGTTGATGTGTTCCTGTGACCATTGATCCCAAGAATAAATATGATAGTCAGTCCCACAAATGGAAGTGGCCTGAACCTTGACCAGAACCTCATCAGCACCGATTGAGGGGATATCTACCATTTTGAGATGCAGACCGGGTGCTCGTTCGGTTTTTACAAGCGCTTTCATTTTATCTGACAACTATAACACCCCTTCGAATAAAACCTAGAACTGCTATTTACTAAAAGAAGCAACTGTCTCCGAATCCAATCTTGTGATCAGAGACGTAAGCAAATCGACCATCTTTTCATAATCATCGATTGAAATTATTCCTGAATGAGCGTGCACATAGCGGGCTGGTACTCCCAGAACCACACTGGGTACCCCACTGCGGTAAGTATGGATTCTTCCAGCATCGGTTGCCCCGCCGGACATAATTGAGTTCTGCAGTGGAATATCTTCTTCCTCGGCAACTTCCATAACCATATCCCGCAGCTTCAAATTGGGAATCATACTGTTGTCAAAAAGAAGCAAAGATGGACCACCGTTCAACTCATCAGAGGCCTCGTCATCTTTAACCCCCGGCATATCACCGGCGATACTTACTTCCAGGGCTATACCAACATCGGGTTTTACCATGTCTACACTGGTTTGAGCACCCCTGAGACCCACTTCCTCCTGTACTGTACCAACTCCATAAACTGTATTGGGATGCTCCCGGTCAGTTAACCGATGCATCAGGTCTACAAACAGAGCACATCCGATCCGGTCATCCCAGGCTTTGCTCATCAATATGTTCTCATTTCCCATCCGGGTAAACGGACTGAAAGGAATGATGGGATCCCCCAATCGCACCCCCAGACTTTCCGCTTCTTCCCGATCAGATGCTCCAATGTCTATAAACATATCTTTTGCCTTAACCATTTCATCGCGCTTATCGCGTGGAATGATGTGCGGCGGCTTTGAACCAATGACCCCGGGCACATCCCCCCTGTTGGTCTTGATGGTAACCCGGTGTGCCAGCAAAACCTGATCCCACCATCCCCCCAGGTTTTGAAACTTCACAAACCCATCGTCTGTAATCCGCCTGACCATAAATCCTACTTCATCCATGTGTCCGGCCAACATGATTCGTGGGCCCTGATCATCTCCAGCCTTCTCAAAAATAACGCTGCCCAGGGCATCATACTGAGGTTCAGATACATCTTCCATCCATCGGCTCAGTACGTCAGCCACTTCATCCTCGTAACCTGGAACCCCGGGTGTCTGAGTGACTTCTTCCAGCATCCTTAATCTCTGTTCTCGATTTAAACCAGACATAAAATCCTCCCTCAGTTTGATAAAACTCCAGTAATCTATTTAGTCACTGGACCCTCAGATCTGCAGCCGCCAAATGAATTCACTGACTTGAAGACGAGGCCCATTGTGCATTTCCTCGTCAGACTCCTCATTTCCTGTTTCTGATGGCGTGTTGGAAAACTCTTGTCATGTTCAGCTACCCAGCTCCCCTGAAACCTCTTAAATTATATCCTTTTTCATCCTCTCATTGCCACTGAGTGAGCACCGATAATGTATTGTCATTCATCTGAATATAAGTGAATATACAGTCCCAGGAAAGGATGTCTTCATGTCTGAGACAGTAAAGAAGTTAGCACCGATAATACTTGTTGCTGTGGCAGCAGCCGCATTTTATCTCAGCATTGTGCAAACTCCAGATCAACCCGAGGTTCAACCTGAGCCACCAGAAGAAAAACCCGCAGGAGGTCAGCTGATCTGTGCTGTTCCGGGTATGGTAGGAAATCTATTTCCTTTTCAGGTAACCGACCCGGCAACACGTCTGGCCAGTCATTTGATCCACGAACCCCTGGCTGCCTACGGTCCAACAGGAACCCTCCGGCCAATTTTGGCCACCAACTGGCATTCCGAAGATGACGGGCGCACCTGGGAAATTCACCTCCGGCCGGGAGTGAAATGGCACGACGATGAACCTTTCACCGCAGACGATGTACTGCATACGCATAAAAGCATCCGGGACGAGGACAACCTCCCCTCTCCCTTGGCACATCTTTTCGGCAATTTAGAATCAACAGAAAAGATTGACCGGTACTCTGTACGCCTGCACCTTTTTAACCCTCGCCGAACTTTACCACAGCTGGCCACAGTACCCTTAATTGCCGTTCACTGGGGGTCAAGTTACCGGCAGCTGGTTTACAATCATAATCCAGTGGGGACTGGACCATTTCAACTGGAAAAATGGTCTCCACACACATCCACTGTACTTGAGGCAAACTCCAGTTACTGGGGAGGACAGCCTCATCTGGACAGCATCAAACTGGTCCCCTTTGAAGATGATAATCTCCGGGTTCAGTCAGTTGAATCTGGATACGCTGACTGCACTTGGACCTGGAGCGAAACCAGGTTACAAGATACAGCTGATTTGAAAATAGAAGCTATTCCCAGTTGGGAAACTCTTTATCTGGCCATACCCCCCAATACTCCTTTTTTACAGGACTCCAGCGTCCGCCGCACCATAGATGCAATAATTCGCAGTGCTTTGCAAAACAGATTCAGCCCAGAAACCATCGCCGGGCATCCGTGGCCGCAGGAAACTCAACTGGAAATTATCTCCGAGCAGCAACCTGGAAAGGACAATTCCCCGACCTCTGAAGACCTTCGTCAAAAGCTGGAAGAGATGGGCTGGGTGCTCAGCGACAGGGGGGTCAGGTACAAAGATGGTGAACCGGCCCAGTTTATCCTGCTGGTGCCCGACTGGAGAAACCTGCCCGACATCGCCAAATGGATACAAAAAGAACTATCACAGTACGATATTGCTGTGGAAGTAGAAATCATGCATCTTTCGGAAGTAGACCAGAAACTGCAGGACAGGTCGTACGAAGCTATTTTAGTACAGGTCCAGACCGGACCTGATCCTGATCTGCACCACCTACTATCCAGTACTGAAATTTCTGGAGGATATAACGACTCAATGTACTACAACCCCGAGATGAACCGGCTTCTGGCACAGTTTCGCAAATCTTCCCTCTCAAAACGTGAAGAACTGGCAAAAAGCATGTTAGATCTTCTCAAGGCTGATATGCCCGCGGTATGGATGCAGTGGCCGCAGCACTACATCCTGGTCTGTGAAAACGTGGGAGGTCTGCAGTGGGGGCCCGGCCCCACCTTATGGGAATCACACCGCATTTTTATGCATGAACTCGATAATGGGAGCTGATTATCCTGGATGATTTCTGGTTTGATGGCGATAGATTGAGCAAATCAGGTCACTTTTTCCTGGAAGCTATTTTCAACCTCAAAATACAACTGTGCTGAGAATCCACCTGAACTTATTACCAGATATATTTTTGTCATTGATTGCATTTAAACAGTACATCCTAAACTCAGGCAGGATATCATATCCAGTTGACGAAACATTTTGTGTACCCGGAACCAGTGCCTGCAGCTGCTCCGCAAATTGAGTTAACTTATTGTATGGGCAGTTCAAAGCACTTACAGCTGGGTAAATTGAAGTTCAGCGGATCGTATCCTCAGAAAGGAGTGACCGCACTTTAATGCTGGATCTTCTAATTATTAACGCACAGGTCATAGACGGAACAGGTCAGCCCGCTTTTTGGGGCGAAGTTGGAATTGAAGGAGAAAAATTAGCAAAAGTAAACAGACTTCCCGAAGACAAACGACAGAATCCTTCCGAGGCGCAGTCGCGCGCCAAAGAAGTCATAGATGCACAGGGCAAGTCCGTTTGCCCTGGATTTATCGATCTACACACTCACTCAGATCGCTCTGTATTGACAAACCCAGATACTGAATCATCGCTTCTGATGGGAGTTACAACGGAAATTGGAGGAAACTGCGGCTCCAGTGTCGCCCCAATGTCAAAAGCGATGGCCGAGCGCTACCAAAAAAGAGTTGAAGAACTTGAGATTGACTGGCGAACTCTGGACGATTTCTTTGTCAAAGTTCAGCAGCAGGGACTGGGGAACAATCACGGGCTATTCGTAGGACAGGGTAGTGTTCGAGCTTGTGTAATGGGACAGGAAACGCGTTTTCCCACCGAACCTGAAATTGATCGGATGGCTGAACTGATCAGCGAAAGCATGGAAATGGGAGCATTTGGACTGAGCACAGGTCGGGCTTACACTCCGGGGTGTCACGCCGGATTCCGGGAGATCGTCGAATTAACCAGGGTTGTTGGAGAACACCGCGGTCTTTATACCAGTCACATAGCTGACCAGTGGGCAAATGTACACCGCGCCACCTGGGAAGTGTTAGAGATTGGCATGAGAACTGGCGCAGTCCCTCAGGTGGCACACCAAAAAGTTGTGGGCAAGGACAACTGGGGACGCAGCGATGAAGTCCTGGCCATTCTGGAACAGGGACAGGAAATGGGAGTTGAACTCATGGCCGATGTTTATCCCTATCCTTACTCTGCCGTTATGTCTCTGGAAAGAGTACTGCCTGCAAAACTGCGCGCCGACTCCACACAGGACACCCTCAATAATCTGCATTCTGAAGGAGCAGAGGAAGAAATACGCCGCGCCTTCCGCGAAGAACCAACCTACGTGAGCTCTAGACTCAGTCACTACGGTGTCGTTCAATGCAGTGAAATTAAAGACTATGAATGGTTGGACGTTGGCGAAGTAGCCACCCATCTTGGAACTGATCTGGCCGGAGCTGTTCACCACCTGTTATGTGAAAACGACCTGAAGGTCAAAATTGCCGGCATAATGGATGAAGATGACGTCCGCACTATCGTTGCTCATCCTCTGGTGATGATCGGTAGTGACTCCTCAATTCGCAGTTTAACTGAAGATCTAAAAAGCGATGAAGACTGGCCTACGGTACATCCACGACAGTACGGAACCTTTCCGCGTGTCCTCAGCAAGTACGTGCGTGAAGAACATCTGCTGACACTGGAGGAAGCAGTTTACAAGATGACAGGTCTTCCTGCCGAACGAATTGAGTTGGACAACCGCGGCATTCTCACCCGGGGGTTCGCAGCCGATCTGGTTTTGTTTGACCCGGATACCATCTCTGATGAAGCAACTGTCGACAATCCATGTGCAGGACCTGAGGGAATAAATTATGTACTGGTTAACGGGCAGATAGCAGCCAAAGATGGTGAGGTTCAGGACGTACGGTCAGGAAAAGTATTGCGCGACACTCAGGGTCGCATGGTGTACTGATTATTGAAGTCTGAATGAGAGCAACACTCAGGTCATAACTGCAGAATCAGGAGAGCCAAAAAGTCTCATGCATTTTGGCTCTCCTTTTATTGAATATGTTAGTTGAACAGGATGACACATATCCAAAATCAGGCTGCTAGCAGTCATTCGTAAAACAGGTGATACTCTGTAAAAAGATGGTATGAGTCAAAAATGTCAGAGAACATGAAAATGAATGACTGTCAACTCCTGTACCTGTACATCAGCATTCCACTGACTCAAACTGGGACTACCCGTAAGATGTCAACAAGGGTAAAATGATTGACAAATGAAAGAGATACCTCTGTTGCGGTGTGCCCTTTTTATGAGGGCTACTTTAAGACTGTGGGGCTTGACAGCAGCCATTTATTTGTTAAAAATATTTATCGTAAATACTTTGTTGGCCTTGGGGAAGGAAAGATTTATAATGCAGACTACAGATAAAAAGAGTAAGGCCAGGCTGCCCGAAGACGCCGATCAAAATGAGATCAGAAAGTCCATTTTCAACCTTGCCTGGCCTGTCGTTGTTGAACAGGCGCTGGCAACCTTCACCCATGTTGTGGATATGGCGATGGTGGGACGTCTCGGGGCCGCTTCAATAGCCGCTGTTGGAATAAGTATTCAGCCTTTCATGCTGATATTTGCACTGTTTGGCGCCCTGGCAACGGGAACCACCGCAGTAGTTGCGCGATGCGTAGGAGCAGAGGAACATCGCGACGCCAGCAATGCCCTGCGGCAGTCACTGCTGTTGGCCATGGGCTTGGCCGTTGTGGTGGGCATTCCTTCCTATATATTCGCCTCCAACGTCATCTCCATCATGGGACCTGAACCAGAAGTGCTGCAGCTGGGAACCAGCTACATCCGCTGGATGCTTCCCGGGCTTGCCTTCATGCTGGCAGCCATGATGATCACTGCAGCCTTACGAGGTGCAGGTGATACCAAGACTCCCATGAAGGTCAATGCCGCTATAAACGTGATAAATCCAATTTTGAATTTTGTGCTCATTTTTGGACATTTGGGACTCCCGGCCATGGGGGTAAGAGGCGCCGGGCTCGCCACCTCGTTGTCCCGGGGATTGGGAGGCATTGTACTTATATACATGGTTTTCTCCGGTAAATCATCAGCCCTCGAAATGAAAGCGGAAGACTTTTTCACTTTTGATTGGAAGATGACCTCCCGGGTTATCAAGGTGGGAATTCCCGCTGCTGTGGAACAATTCATAAGCAGAGCTGGGCAGATTTTGTACATGCGGGTAGTGGCCGGCCTGGGAACTCTGGCCTATGCTTCTCATACGATTGCAATTAACGCAGAATCAATATCCTACATGCCAGCCTTTGGGTTCGCTACTGCTGCAGCTGCTTTGGTAGGGCAAAATCTCGGAGCTGAACAACCCGAAGTCGCTGAGCGCAGCGGCTGGGAAGCGTGGAAGCTTGCCGCCTGCTTCATGGGATTGATGATGTTAGTGCTTCTGGGAGTACCAGGACTGCTCATGCGTATATACACTACCGACGTCACGGTAATTGAACAGGGCCAGGACCTGCTGCGCATAGTGGCCTTTGCTCAGATTCCGATGGCTACCTTCTTTGTCCTGGCGGGTGGACTCCGTGGTGCCGGCGATACCAAAATGATGTTGTATATTTCCACTGCCAGCATATGGTTGGTTCGACTGTCACTGGCCTATTTCTTCGTCAATTATCTGGGCAAGGGGTTAAACTGGGTATGGCTGGCCATGGTCATTGACTGGTTTGTACGCGCAATTTTGGCAACGTTGAGATTCCGTTCAGGAGGCTGGAAGGAAATCGATGTATGACCCATCCTCAGTCATTCACCTTCCAGGAAATATGCACCGCCAAAATCCAGATAAAAACCGTAGGGATGCTCAATTCCTCTTACATGATTAGTCCGGGCAACCCTGATACGGGTGTGCCATAAGCTGACGAATATCTGTTCCTTATTTACGTGGAAGAAGTACTCATCTAGGAGCTCCTTCCTTTCGTCGGGGTCTGAGGATGAAGCCGCATCAATCAGCAGTTGATCGAGCTTATCCTCAAAATCGCCACCAAGTTCAGGGTGATTCCACAACTGGGAGACATTCCAGTAATTATCGGAACGTAAATTTACAGTGTATCCAGATGGATCGGCGATCCACGGAAGCAAAACCCAGTACGAAAGATGGTATTCACCAGCACGCATACGGTTGTAGTATTCCTCTCTCTCAACCACTTCAAGTTCTGCCTGTACTCCCACCCGCTGCAGCTGCTCTATCAACAGTTCAGAAACCGCAACTCGCTCTTGTGCCGGATCACTCAATACTTCCAACTGGAGCGGGTCTTGCATTCCCTCTGCGTAGACATCATCCAGAAGCTGTTTCGCCTTTTCAACATTCTCATCCTGGGAAGCATCTTCAGAGTCATCAACATCAGACATCAAGGGGGTATCTCCAATATCCATCTTAGCAGCTCCACCCTTTAGCGCTTCGGATATCAGCTGTTCGCGGTCTACAGCCAGATCCAAGGCACGACGCACCCTCGCATCAGCCAGATCTGGATGGGCCAGATTGAACATGAGCAAATGATGATCGAAGTTTGGGCGATACTCAGCCTCCCCGATATCCGGAGAAACATCTATCGAGGGATTCAGATCCACAAGTATGTCAAAATCTCGTGTCAGTAAATCTACAGCACCATCGGAATCCGGATCATAGACCGTGAAAGTAATGCCGGTTAACGCCGGATCATCCTGCCAATACGAAAGAGCAGATTCCAGTTCCACTGAGAATACTCCTCTTTCATGCTCACCAGGATCTTTTTCATGTTCATGGGGAGCCCTTTCATATTGTGGATGTTCCAACCGGCGTGCTCGGACGGTTATATCAACCCTATCTTCTTCGGCTGGAGTTATAACCTTAAACGGTCCCAACCCCACTGGTGCCCAGGCAAAGTCATCTTTCAGCTTCTGCACAGCCTCAGGTGAAACCAACCCGGTCTGGGGCCGGCTGAGATGAAACAACAGATTCGGGTCAGGATAATGCAGGTCCAATCTCAGTGTCAGATCATCGACAACAGTTTTATCAGCAATGGAATCAAGCCACGCCTGTGACAGTATTGGAGAGCCTAATTCCTGCATCCTCTGTAGGTTTTTGCGAACTGCCTCGGCATCACAGGATGTACCATCGACAAATTTGATTCCCGGCTCTATATGAAAGACATAGGTTAGTCCTTCATCCTCGATGTCCCAGTCCTTTACCACCGAACCAGAGATTCCGTCAACCGCGTCAAACTCGAAGAGTGAGTCCGTTATTGCTCCAACAACAACCAGCTCAGAAGGCCCGGTGGCACGATGTGGATCCAGTGTGCTAACCGGATTGGGAATCCCCACCTGCAACTGCCCCCCTGAGTCTGACGACTCCATTTGCAGAGTTTCAACCTCTCCTTCTGAATCATGCGCCCCAAAAAATCTGAACCCAACGATCAAAACCATCACAGCTATCAGCAAATATAGGAGTTTTCTCTGAAATCTCGTTCTCAACTCGAAAGTCCCTCCGATTCAAGCAATTCAAATACAGGTGTGTAGCAGATGTAGTAACGTCGTATCATATACATCCTATCACACACATCAA
Organism: uncultured Clostridia bacterium; assembly: GCA_964599275.1. Taxonomy (GTDB): domain Bacteria; phylum Bacillota; class Sulfobacillia; order SLMV01; family SLMV01; genus PUMD01. The sequence goes on along the minus strand of CAZRFK010000008.1, from coordinate 35,068 downwards.
TAAAATCTATAAACACTGTATTACAATTTTACTCTATCAGGTGAAAACGAGGCACAGGCAGAAGTTCAGATAACGAGCTCAGGTCCCTGCGCACAGCGACAGTGACTTCTGTTGTGTAAAGCGGTAAAAACAGGTACTGTTCACCCAGCCACCGCAGTACGTCTTCAGATGTGCTCTCATATTCGAGCATCTGGTCTACATTCAGACGATCCTGCTCATTAATAGTATTTACTCCTTGTGAGTACAACCAGGGAGCGAGGAAATTCTCCGGGGCTGCCGACCAACTACCCCATCCGGTAAACGCTATATCATACTGTTTAGAAAAAAACCGGGATAAAAACTGACGCCACGGCACCCAGTCTTTGACCACTCTCACTCCTGCGTTTTCCAATCTTTGCGTCATCTCTTGTGCCACCAAATCAGACACCGCAAAAGAATCTTTGGGCAACAGGATATTGCACTCCAGCGGAACGGTGGCTTGCCCCCTCTCATGCTCCCAGTAGCCCTCGTCATTGCGGGTCAAACCTGCATCCATGAAAAATTCAGCGGCGCGCTCTGGCTCAGCATTTCCCAACAGAGGCATTTCATCATTTAAAGGATGTGAACTGGGCAGCCAGGTTGAGGTGGACGATATATAGCGGAGATCTGAACCGGGGTCCAGGCTGCTGATGATATCATCTCCGCTGCCCAGGGCATAAAACAAAGCCTTTCGAAGTTGAACAGAATTAAAAGGAGTGATGCGGTCATTAACTACCAGTCCGCGCACGTTAAATCCGGGAGATGAAATCACCCGCAGGTATAGATTTGACTGCACAGACTGCACCTCATCCGGGTGCAAATACATAATTACATCGGCCCGCCGAAGCATTTCGTCAGTCTCCTCACTCCAGTCCTCGGGCTCTGATAAATCAATATCAGCACTCAACGGCTGAAAAACCAGGGAAGAAAACTGCAGCTGCTCCTCATTAATAGGGCGCAGCACCGCTGCCCCGTAAGAGGTATACCTGAAAAACCTGAAGGCCCCCGAGCCAATAAGATTTTCCTGATCGTCCACATCATCAGTCTCACCAATCATCAAGGCTGCAGAAGTGAGGACAGATGCAGGAAATTGTCCGTCTGGACGCTGCAGATGAAACCGCAGATGGTGTTCGTCAATCACCTGAACATCTTCAACATTGGAAAGGGCCACTGCAGCTGGAGAATCCAGTTCACCGTGCAGGTGAGGATTCCAGAGTTCAGCTATATAGTCAGCAGTCAGTCGGGTACCATCATGCATAACAGCTCCATCATTCAAAGCTACATTCCACACTTGATTATCAGCTTCTGACCACCAATCACTAGCCAGATCTTTTTCTGCTTCCCCTTTTCCAGTGGGTAGAGCCAGACTTCTGAACATCTGTCTGGCGACCACTGTCGAAGCCAGATCACTAGACGATATCTGTCCGGGTATCAGGTTGAAGTCTTCTGTGCGAACCACAATGTAAAGAGCATCAGTGGGGAGGTCCAGCTTTAAATCCACATGCTGCTCTTCCTGCTGGACTTGTTCAACTTCAACAGATCCGTCACGGGCTGTATTCCTCTCTGCAGTACAGCCTGAAGTCAGGGACACCAACATCAGCAGCAATCCTATAGTGATTATCACAGATGAACATTTAATCTCTGGTTTCATGTGTTCCTCCCCAAAAGTTCCTACAGATTCATGCTGCGCATAATTGGTCTGAGGCGAAGTGCCAGACCAACGGCAGCCAACGATTTCAGGACATCACCGGGCAAATATGGAACTGCACCGCTCATAACAGCTGCAGTCAGATTCAGACCAGCTACGCGGCTCAACCACCAGACGCCAAAAATATAAACAACCAGGATACCACCAACCAGGCAGCCTGCAAACATACGTAAAGCCTGCTCAGTATTTCCCCGGAGTGCTCCCACAACGAAGGCACCACAGATCATGCCAACAAGATAACCACCAGTAGGACCAGCCAACACTGCCGGACCGGCCATTCCACCAAAAACTGGTAAACCGCTCAGGCCCACCAGCACGTAAATTAGCTGACTCAAGGCACCAGCCCAGCTGCCCAGAAGCAGCCCGGCCAGCATTGTTCCAAGTGTCTGCCCGGTTATGGGGACAGGCGAAAAAGGCAGAGGAATCCGAACAAAAGACAGTACTGCGGTCAGGGCAGCAAACAAGCCCACCTGCAGTAGACATCGTAAATTCAGCGAAGAGTTCTGCATTGAACTACCTCTTTTCTAGTGCATTGAAGGGATTCGGTAAAAAAAACTATCAATTTTGACACTCGGGGTCAATCTGCCCTGATACACAACCTATCTTCCTCAGGTTTTACAACCGAACAGTCAGAACATCTCATACACTGCTGCGCCCGGGGTACCGTCATTGTGATATTCCGCCGGGATGCATATTCAACATCCCCAAACTTCCCCATCCTTTTCAATCGCTGAGCATGAGGCATGGAAGAGATTGCATTGAAAAGGTCCCTGCTGCAGCTGAGGGCAAAACCACGCGCCACTATTGCGGCGCCGGTCAACTCCCAGTCCCGCGTGTTCAAACTGAGAGATTTATCCTCCTCGCGAGTCTCACCGGTGAGGAGCCTGGCCAATTCTCCAGCAAAAAGAACATCCTCCGGGGTAACAGCAGTACCTCTCGAGGTACCTGCACAGGCAAAAACCCAGCCGGTATTAGAGCTCCGTACGATTTGCTCGGCCACCGAATCAATGTTGTTAAAGCTTCCCACCAGGATTTCGGCAGCTTCACCAGCATTATGCAAAGCTCTGGTACCGTTGCTGGTGGTCAAAACAATGGTTTTACCCCCCACTACCTCCGGACTGTATTCCATCGGTGAATTCCCCAGCTCGAAATCATCCAGTGGATTACCTTTCCTCTCTCCCCCGGTTAATGCTTCACCATATGCTCCAAGCTGCCGGGCCTCCCGCACCGTGGCAGCAGGTACAACCCCCCGCGCTCCAGAATCTGCAGCACAAGTGATCGTAGTGGTAGCACGCAGAATATCAATAACTACTGCGCCCCTGCCTTCAATCTCCATTTCTTCAAGCTGACTTGCTGTGAATGCAACATCAATTGTGGATACCCCTGCAGTCATCTTCTCTCGCCTCTTCTCCTGAGGAAATGTAGTCAGGGTGTCAGGCAGCACAATCCTCGTTCTATGAAGTCGGCCATCACTTCAAGATCAACATTCCCACCGGTCAGGATAACAGCCACATTCCTGTTTTTTCCCGGTACCGCATTGTCCAAAACCCCAGCCAGGGAGACTGCCGCTGACGGTTCCAAAAGCAGTTTGGTCCGCTGAAGGGCCAAAATCACTGAATCAATGATTAAAGCGTCCGACACCTGATGAAATCGATCGACCGAGCTGCTTATATATTCAACCGGAACTGAACCAGGTTTTTTCGTTCGCAGACCATCGGCGACAGTATCAACCTCCACCTCCACCGGTACCCCCGCCTCAACCGATGCATACATGCAGGCAGAATTATCCGGCTCAACCCCAATGACCTGTACATCGGGAGCTTTTAGCTTGGCAGCGCGCGAAACGCCAGACATCAATCCGCCGCCACCGATTGGCCCAACAATGACATCCACCTCATCCAACTCATCAATTATCTCCAGTGCCAAAGTTCCCTGACCAGCAATAATTCCCTCATCATCAGTCGAATCAATGTAAGTCAGACCCTCTTTTACGGCCAATCGACGGGCAAACTCCTTGCGTTCATCAGCATATCGCCCGTGCAGCTGAACTTCAGCTCCATATCCCCGGACCGCATTTTTCTTGCTCTGCGGCGCATCCTCAGGCATGACTACAGTCGATTCTATCCCCAATCGGGTAGCTGCATGGGCCACGGCAGCTCCATGATTTCCGGAAGAGGCAGTTATAACCCCCTTATCGGCCTCAGAACAGCTCAGCTGGCTAAGCCGATTGTACGCTCCTCTAATCTTGAAAGCCCCGGTTTTTTGCAGGTTCTCAGGCTTCAGCCACACCTGATGACCGCTCATTCGGCTGAACGTGCCTGAATACTGCAGGGGGGTTGGCTCACTCACCTGTGATACCCGTTTACTTGCCTGTTCGAATTCAACGAGATCTAGCATTGTGTCGCCTCCTACGGCTTGATGTGTTTTGTTGTGTATACCTATTTATTTGTGCAAAGATTCTCCGGTTTCCTCCCCTGGTAAACCCACTTTGTGGTTTGTTTTATTTTCAGCACCGTAATACGCATACTTGCCTCCCATTAACCTACCAGTTGGGTGACCTATCCGGTATAATGAATTGGTGGAAAATCCCGGCTAAACAGCAACCAGTTCAGTTTAAGGAGGCAGCATTTTGAATTGCAATCAGTCCGATGAATCTGGAAATGCCATTTTCATATATTATCTATGCACAGGCAATTCAGCCAGGAGCCAGATGGCTGAATATTTGACCCGCCATTTTGCGGCGGAAAAAAAGGTGAGAGTCGCCAGTGCAGGAATTCGCCCGCAGGGGGTTCATCCACAGACAATTCGCGTGATGGCGGAGATGGATATTAACCTGGAGGATGCCCGCTCCACCCAGATCGATTCAGAACTGGTGAAGGCCAGCGATCTCGTAATAACGTTATGTGGTGATGCCCGGGATAACTGCCCGATGATCCCTCCTGAAACTGAACACCGACACTGGCCCCTGACTGATCCAGCTGCTGCCGATGAAAACAAAAACATGGTGTTCACAAAGATCAGAGACGAGATCGCCGCGCGGGTAAAATCGCTGCTGCATGAACTGCAGGTAATCGAAACTTGAGTTGATAACACTACCGAGAAGATGATGATTTCTGGAGAGGAGATCCTTCTCAGTGCCGGACATGCTGTCAAATTCACAACCTGATCTTACCAGCTGGGCAGTGAGTCTGGCTCCAACTTTTCCGGCGGCTGTCCCCTGGGATGACTCGCTCAGGTTCGTTGGATTACTCCACAAGTTAGGTGCATCTGGCGTTGAAGAAGTTGCCACCATACTGCCGGAGGTGGTTAAAAGACGACAAGGGGATGTCCCGGTAATCGCCGCAAGCTGTCCAAAGGTGAGAACAATGATACACAGGGAGTTCCCTCATATCAAAAAGTATGTCAGAGATTCGCTCCCCCCCACAGTGCTGCATGCGAAAAGTCTACGGCAGCGCCTGGGCAGTAGAGTGTTACAGATTCTCCCCTGCACCTGCAAAGTACCACTGCAAAAGAAACAGGGTGGCGCCGATATGGCTATAACGTTTGCAGACTTTCTCTCACGGGTGAATACTGAGCAATCCCCTCCATCCGTACTACCCGATCGGATGGATTCCATGCCCAATATTTTTCGCCTGTGTGTACTGAACCCGGGTATAACTGGCCTACAAAACTGCCGACAGTTTCTGCGGGGATTTCCCGAAACACCTGTTAAGCAGCAGAGCTGGGAGTTAACCGGCTGCCGGGGGGGTTGCCTGGCAGGCGCCGGAATGCCGCAAGGATTTACAATGGAAAAACGACGACAAAAAATTGCGTCTTACACCAGCGGACTGCAGCAGATGCAGTCAATAAGCACATCATCTCATGTAGAGGAGGCCTGAAATGCCTGATGCAGATTGCAAAAAAGATGAAGTCGCTGTTACCTTTGGAGCCCCCTACGCCGATCTGGTGGAACAGCAACCCTTTTCTGTTCCCATTGCATGCGCCGAGACAGTAGATGATATGATGGATTATCTGGCTGATAACGTACCTTCAGTACAAAATTTTTTAAAAAACCCCACACACCGTAAATGGACAGTCGTCCTGGTCGACGGCGAGCGCCTGGATGATTCTGAGGCTCTCAAAAGCGGGGAGGAGGTCTACATTGTGGCCCCGGCAATAGCGGGCTAAAAAGTAGTTGAATTTTTTCTAACGACTTGCACAGACAATCTAAGGGGGAAGGTTGATGAGCTCCACCAAAAACATGCAGAATAAAAATGACGTACAGCGAATTTCACAAAAATTAAAAAAAGCTATAGGCCAGATTATTGTTGGATATTCTGAACCAATTGAGCTTTTGCTCTGTGCACTTTTAAGCGGTGGCCACATACTTTTAGAAGATGTACCTGGAGTAGGAAAAACCACCCTTGCACAAACCATCGCATCAGCAAGTGGTCTCGAATTTCAACGAATCCAATTTACCCCTGACCTTCTCCCCTCTGACGTAACCGGTACTAGAATTTTTCGACCTGACAGGGGTGAATTTGAATTCCAACCTGGCCCCGTGTTCACAAATATATTGCTGGCTGATGAGATAAACAGGGCGACCCCACGTACACAGTCAGCCCTTCTGGAATGCATGCAGGAAGGTCAGGTCACTACATCCGGATTAACCAGAAAGCTGCCGCAGCCTTTTCTGACTCTGGCCACACAGAATCCACTGGATATTGCCGGCACCTTTCCTTTGCCTGCTGCCCAATTGGACCGCTTCTTGCTGCGCATTACACTGGGCTACCCTGATGAAAGTGAAGAATTGGAGATAATCAAAAGATCACCAAAATCGGGGCAGTCCGTCAATTTCCCCGCTCCTGTAACTACTCCCGGGGAGTTATCCGATCTGGCGCAACAGGTGGAACAGGTATTTTTATCTGATGAATTGGCTCAATATGTGGTATCACTGGTGCAGTCCACAAGAGAGGACCACCGCTTGCGGCTGGGAGCAAGTCCACGAGCAGCAGTAATGTTGACCCGGGCCAGCCGTTCACTGGCGCTGCTGCGCGGTCGCTGTTTTGTGCTGCCGGATGATATTCAGGACCTGGTGGTTCCAGTGCTCAGCCATCGTTTGATTACCAGTGAACAAAGCTTACTACGCCACGATGAAACTTCATCAATCCTCCATGAGCTCCTGGATAACATTCCTGTGCCGGAGGAATAAACATGCACACTGACAAGATTGTGTGGCCAATATTGGGAATAATACTGCTCATCGGTGTTGTATCCCACACCCCGACAATAACCTACCTGGCCATCAGTCTGATGGCAGCTGCGGCGGCAGGCCGTCTCTGGGCTCGTACTGGTCTGGCGCATTTGCAGATTCAACACAATATTGAACAGGACCGCAGCATGGTAGGTGACGAAATCAACCTGGACATACGCCTGGATAATCCAACCGTACTACCTTTGCCCTGGGTGCAAGTAAACTGTGAGATCCCAGTTGAACAAATGCAGGTCAAATCGGGTAAATCTCCCCAGGGTCTTCTGCGGATCCGCACCGGACTATCCTGGTTTCAACGATTACGCCGAACCTACAGCATCCAATGTTTACAGCGCGGATATTACAGGATTCGTTCATCATCGGTCCGGGTTTGGGACCCACTGGGACTGACCTTTGAACAATCATCATCTTCAAAAACCGCATCTGTGGTCATTTATCCTCTGACAGTTCCCATGGAGGAAATTAATCTGGGAACAGATCATCCTCTTGGAGACCCTCAATGGCAGCGGTGGCTGTTTCTGGATCCGATGACTGTTGCCGGGGCTCGTCCATATCGACCAGGTGACCCTCTCAGATGGATCCATTGGCCGGCAACTGCTTCAACCGGGGATATTATGACCCGGAACCTGGAAGGAACGCGAACTCCTGAAGTACTCATCTTTCTGAACCTGCAAACCATGCCGAAAGTCTGGCTCGGGACGGTTCCTGAACTGGTGGAGCTTTCCATAACCACCGCTGCCTCTATAGCACGGTGGGGGTGCACTTCTAACTATCAGGTAGGTCTTCTCAGCAACGGCTATCTGGGCAAAGAAGAACCCGAGGACTCTGCTGTTCCCCTGTCCATTCCTCCCTCTGGAAATCCCAACCAGCTGCGGCGCATACTGGAGTCTCTAGCGCGATGTTCCGGATACGGGCAGCGGTCTCTTTCTGGCATAATTACAAACTATCTCCGAACAAGTCCCTCTCCTGCAACCTGCTTGGTGGTCAGCGCCATTGTTGACGAGAAACTGCGCTCGACCATACAGCACTGCCGGGAGAGCGGCCACCATATGGTAGTTTTTTATACCGGAAACCCTCCGGTGCCTGAAATAGCTGGTATAAGAATCATCGATGTCGGAGGACAAAAGAGGTGGAATGAAATTGTCAGCAAGCACACGTCCAGCTACAGTTAATCAGATGGTCAGTGTTTCCTTACGTGCCAGTGCAGAACTGTGCTGGCTAATTCCCCTTGGATATCTCTTAGGTGCTGCCAGCACCGGACACCCTGAACCTGTCATCAGCTCAGCACTGGTTGTCTGGATTGCCATTTTCGGAGCAACCGGAAGAACTCTGAGTGTTATTGCTGACCATCCCCGGGTAACTCCGTCGACAATAGCAGTGCTGGGTGTTGTTCAGGTGTTCACCTTCTGGTTTCTGCAATACCGGCATATTTTAACTCAACTCCCCTGGGATCTACTACTGTTATCTGATGATTTGATTCCACTTTTGAGTGCTCTGGGATACCTGATACTTGTCCTTTATCGCGGACTGTCCACACGACCAGACCAGCGGCAAACTTATCACTGGAACATCCTGCGTTCTGCGGTGCTGACTACAATTATGATTCTCGCCATGAAATATATCATCGGTTGGTTTCCATTGTGGCCAGTTCTCTGGCTTCTCCCCGCCATTGTTGGTGGCGGCGTCTTACAGCGAGCTACATTCATCTCCCCTTCCCCTGACGCAGGTTCTCTTCCCTGGGCCAGCCGGACCGTTGTAATAGCAGCACTAGTTACAGCATCAGTGTTGTTCGGCTTAGTGGTAACCGCTCTCAGCAGTCCTGGATTTCTGGGGCTGGTGCAAGAAGCATTGCTTCAACTGTGGCTGCTTTTTGCCCGCCTGATAACTTACCTGCTTTACCCCTTCATCTACGCCTTTTTCCTGCTGTACAGACTCTTAAAGCCCTATATCTCCGGCATCGAAGCGGACCCAGACATGGAAATGCCGGATGAACCCGCTCCTCCAGATGACAGTTTTACTCAGATCCCTCCGGGCACAGACGCGCCATCCATAATTTTGCGCCTCCTGGTCCTCGCCTTGTTGACCGGCGCAGTGATTTACATCATACGGTCAGTATCATCGGAGTCGCAAAATGATGATCAACCCTCGTGGTCCGAACAGAGAGAATCAATCTGGGACGGGGAAGACTTTCTCCGCCGACTCTCCCAGATGTTCACACAAAAACCCCAGACGACCAGCTTCAATTACCGCACGGAAACAGAAAAAAACATCCGCATACTGTACCGTCGCCTGCGAAGACAGTTTGTCAGTGACCTTGAGGTCCAGCCGGGTGAAACCCCCAGAAAACAGGCTGAACACCTGCTGGATGGATTGACGGAATCCGGACACCGGCACCTCTGGCTTCTTATTGATGCGTACGAAAGGGTACGCTACGGCCCGCCTATCGAGGATGAACAGCTGGTCCGTCAGACACAGCAGGCATTTGAAGCCTTACTGGAGGAGAGAAAACCTGCCGAGTAAATCCGCTCCTTCCTAACAGATGCCACCACATATTGCAGGTATATCGCCCGTGCTGTCGAAATTACGTAAAATGTAGAATCCACCGAAAGGAGGTGACCTGGCAGAAACATTTTCAGAACTGCCAGGAATGAATGTTCTTTGATTATTACAGCAAGATAGACGCCGAAACTTCACCGGAAAGAGCCATATCTTATATACGAGAGGTCAGTCGGTTTCATCGCATTCAGGTTTCCGAAGGGTTTCGCGAGTCCGCTCACTACGTTCACGATACCTGTACTGAATTCGGTTTGGATTCAGAAATATTCACCTACCCGGCAGATGGACAATCAACCATATGGGGGCAGCCCCCGGTCCAGCGGGAATGGAAAATGGAAAACGCCATACTGGAACTGATTTCACCGAAAAAACACGCAGGGAAACTGGCCGACTACTCAGAAAACAAACTCAGCGTGATCCAGAGGTGCGGACCCACGCCTGAGGGAGGTATAACCGCTGAAATAGTAGCCGTTGACAAGGCCGACCAACAGAAAAGCTATGAGGACATCGATGTTGATGGTAAATTTGTTCTGGTTGATTCTGCTCCCGGACGTGTGTATCAGCTGGCGGTTGTCGAAAGAGGCGCAGCTGGAATAATTACTGACCAAATGCCCACCTTTCCACCCGTGCGCAGGACTATGGATCTGCCGGATGCTTTGGCCTATCGCTCCTTCTGGTTCGGCTCTGAAGAACAACCCTGCCCCGGTTTTGTGCTGAGTCCGCGGGAAGGTGCAAGAACCCGAAAACTGCTTGAGCAAGCCGACCATCCAGTGAAAGTGCACGCAGAGGTGCAGGCGGAATTTTTCGATGGAACCATGGAGGTAGTCAGCGTAAAAATACCAGGTACGACCAGTGAGGAAGTCCTGATCACTGCTCACCTCTGTCATCCCCAACCCAGTGCCAACGACAATGCCTCAGGCGTGAGTGCAGCAATGGAGGCAGCCAGGACATTGAAAACCTCCATCGAACAAGAGAATCTTCCCTCGCCTCGTAGAACAATTCGCTTCCTTTTCATACCTGAAATGGCCGGCACATACGCATTTTTGGCCCAGCACGAGGACAATCTGGATGATTTTGTGGCCGGTATCAATCTTGATATGGTGGGAGCCAGACAGGACATCAGCGGCGGTGCTTTTACCGCTGAACAACCTCCCCGGGCCACGCCCAATTTCGCCGGCGATCTTGCTGCCTTGATCCTGCAGCATGCCGGAGGAGATAATACTAACTATGCTAAAACCGCAAAATACGCTTCTTTCCGCCACGCGGTCACTCCCTTTTCCGGCGGCTCAGATCACTACATTTTATCCGATCCTACAGTAGGAATCCCCAGTCCCATGTTGATTCAGTGGCCTGATAAATTCTACCACACCAGCATGGACACCCAGGATAAAATAGACCCTGAAATGCTGGCCCGGGTGGCGTCAATAACGGCCACCTACGCGTACTCCACCGCTCAGGCTGATAGTCGGGAAGCCTCCTGGCTTGCCTCTGAGATGACCTGGAGATTCAGTGACATTCTGAAAAACCAACGCAGCCGAATGTGGGAATATCTGCAGAGCGAAGGTATGGATGCGGTGAAGGAATATGTCGAATTTCTTACTGACCGTCGCCTGAAAGATATACAAAGCCTGAACCGACTTGGATTGGATGAAAACTCCATATCTGAATGGATGGATGAAATAAAGGCCCTGAGTTCCAGCTACCTCAGCAGCCTACAACGTCTGAAGGCATCTGATGCAGTCCCAGCCGGTCAAAAATCAGACAACGACTCAAACGAGGACAACTGCTGCTGTGGATGTGACGAAGTTGAAAGCGATCAACAGCTGAGCAAAATTGTGCCACTGCGTACACATCCAGGACCGGTATCACTCCGCCGTAGATTGAAAGAGCTGTCAGACGAACAGCAAAAAGAGTGGAGAAAGATTCAGAAAAATGACCAGGTTCGTTCCATAGCTTTTACCCTTTCTCTGTACTGGGCTGATGGAAACCGCAGTCTGGCCGAGATACGCGATCTCGTCAGGTGGGAATGTGGAATAGATACCACTCCATATCTGGTCACGTTCTTTGAAAATCTCGCTGAATTTGATCTCGTTGAGATAAACAATGATTAATAAACCCTGAAGATTTTTCATCTGCGGGGCGAGGGTTCTTCGACCGGATAGGTCAACTCCCTCTGAACCGTGAGAGCACCCCTTTGCGGGTTGATACTCACGCTGTCCACACCCCGCAGGTGAACTCCCTGCTGCAGGGTGGTAAAATGCAGGAGCATGGCAGTATATGGAATGACAGTTTCAGCTCCTGCTTCCAGACCGCGGACGCCTGCAGCTCCTGTTGTTCCCGGGTTCAGATAAACCGAATGTTGGTCTTGTTCAACCATCATCTGATGAATGTGTCCAGCTATCACGATATCCACATCAGGATTTTCGGTGAAATGCTCCACTGCTCGAGGCTCGTGTCCCACAACGATCCACAGTTCTTCTTCGTCCTTTTGCTGTACCTGTATAGCCTCAGTGTAGCTTTTCTGCAGGTCTTCCATCTCCTCGGGAGATGCCGTGGAAGGACTGGCCCGGATAGAAGAGGGATCGGGCAATCCCAGAATCCGGACACCAGATAAGCTTTTCCAGCCATCCAGGACCGATACGTGCTCCGTCTGCTTCAATCTCTCAATCATCTGCGGTGATTCATGGTTGCCAGCAACAAACATATATGGCACATTGAGCTGTTCTATCTGGCCTGCTAACTGAGCTTCCAGAGGGGTCCCCCAGTCTGTCAAATCTCCTGCATCGATTATTGCCCTAACTGGATAAGTACTAACCAGTCCTCCGACAAAATCCAAAGCAGCAACGTTGTTGTGAATATCACTGACGACTAAAAAACTGAAATCTGTTTCCTCCCAACCCAATTGAGGAAGAGCTGGTTCTCCATATATCTCCATCACACCGGTTCCCAGAGCCCGCATCTGTCCACGCAGCTGCTCGAGTCTCTGAATACCGCCCTGAACCTCCTCCCAAAGATGTGGATAAGCAGCGATCATACCATCAAATCTCGGCCTGTTGAAAGCCTCCACATCAAAGGTGGCATAGGTAAAAGCAGATATTAAAGCAATGGCGACAAAACCAGCTGCGAAGGCAATTGCCACAAACTGCACGGTCCGCAAATTCAGAGTTAGAGCCAGCAGGGCACTTGAAACCCCGGCTATAAACATCAGTGAGAGGACATAAGTAAACATCTCCCTGACAATATTGCGCTGCAAACCAGGAACCATGTCTGAAAAATCAGCTGCGCCCTCAACTAACTGAGCCAGCACAGCAAAATCGATCTGACGCAGAGAGAGCTTGATGCTTACTGGGGCCAGGTGTGTCTGTGCTGTCAACTCTCCAAGGGGGGGAACATCAAGTCGGGTTGCACCCCGCAGGGCAGGTGCTGCGTGTACCCGCAGTTGAAGTCCAAAAACCTCTACACTTCTCTGACTGAAAAACCACATAGTCAAGAGCACACCACCCAGAACCGCAGCAAATAAGAGCCACCGTTTGAGACGATCCGACTGCCAATCAACGTCCAACACTATCATCACACCCCCATTCGTCCAGTTGGCGTAAAAAGCCACTGCTTCTTATGAGAGCACTGAAAGTCACAGTCTCCGCCACCACGGCTGCAGCCATCAGCAGTCCCACCAGAATCCATCTCATATAAAGGGGAAGTAAGACAACGGCTGCGGCACCCCACATGGCTCCCCACGCATTTGCACCTGCATCACCCATCATCATTTCCCCGGAAAGATCACCTGGCAAAAACCCCAACACTGGAGCAAGAAATACCGCGGCACCAACAAGCGGCGGGACGGGTAAAGCGGGAATGAGCAGCATGGGCAGCCAGGCCGCAGCAAGGAACTTTGCTGCTCTACCAGGTTTTACATCAAGACAGTTAATGGTGTTGGCAGAAAGCGCTATTATGGCTGCATCCGGCAGCCCCAGGAGCACCCCCGCCAGTGAACCGTAAGCTCCTGCATCTGCCTGCAGCGGATACAACAAACTGGAAACGGAGTATACTCCTGCCAGAGAAGCTGCACCTCCTAGAACAGCTTTTATGGCACCAGAACTGGGTTGCGCGTGTAACATAGCAGAAAAATGGCCCCTCCACCCCTTGATCTCCGCCTGTTTCGGTTTCATTACCGCCTGCCAATCATCGTACAATCCCAATGCGAGAAAACAGAGGGTCATAACTGGTACAAGGTGCTTTCCGCTGTGTGCACCAAATACCTGTAGTGCGGCTGCTATGGTGACCGCTTGAACAGCCACCCCTATAGATGCGGCGGCCGTAGGCACAGGCTTTCTTTCAATATTATCCCTTACCATCCCCCTCTGGTGCATAAATTCAGAGCCAGACCGCGATAAGCGGATAAACCCCCAATAACTTATGCCAAACAGCAACCAGCTGACCGGCAGACTGCCCAGGAGGTACCTCCCCACAGACCAGGTCATGATTCAACTCCATACTGACTCTGCCTGTTCACTCTCTTGTGCCGACGGCTCTGCAGCAGAAGTCCTATCAATCCCCGGCCCACGTCTATGAGCTGACGAAACCGGTGCATGATCCCGGCCAGTGAATTGTCGGTCACGTTATGAAACATCTCCACTGGAACTTCCTTAACCTCAAAACCAGCCCGGAGTGCTCTGGTGGTCATCACCGTCTCCGCTCCATACCCTCCCGCACAGGGCCTGGTGAAGCTCCAGACTTCTGCTGTAAACGCTCTCTGGCCGGATAGGGGGGCTCGCAGTAATCTTCCTGTCAATCTGTGAATCGCATACCTGGCCAGTCCCACCACAATTCCCAGTCCTCCAACACTTCCTGTATCAGGCAGCAGAGCCGTAGTCATATCGACCTTGTCCGCCAACACCGGAAGAAGCAGTTTACGGACCTCGCGTGCAGAATCACCCAGATCAGCATCACAAAACACAAAAATATCAATATTCTGGGATTCAAGTATTTTCATACCATGGTTTAATGCCGCCCCCTTGCCACGATTGCGCGGTATACGGCTCAGCTGCACACGCGGGTTATGCAAACCAGCCACCACCCCGGCGGTGTGATCAACGGAACCATCATCCACTACAATGATGAGATCAATTTCCGGCACTGCCAGGAGCGCTTCAACTGTTTTTCTTATTGAGTTTCCTTCGTTATAAGCGGGAACCAGGGCAGCAATACGCTGTCGTTCCTTGACTGGACTCATTTTTATACCCCCAATGTCGCCCTGAAATGTACTAACAAAAGCCTGAAAAGCATATTGAAAGCTGGAGAACCCCACAAAAGAACCACCGCTGGAATCAGACCAGCTCCCAACACCCACAGCATGTCCGCCGGCTGTGGCTCCGTCCGATAGAGCTCGCTGACACCCTTGGCATCAACCAGTTTCTCCCCCACACGCAGACGCACAAGCATGGTACTTGCCATACCAGCCCGACCCTTCTCCATGAACTCTACCGGATCTGAATGGGTGCCAACTGCAACAATCAGCTCAGCCCCAAGACTGTCTGCCAAAAGCAGGGCAGCATCCTCGCTTGTCCCACCCACTGAAAACACCTGGTGCGCAAGACCCATTTCAACCACTCTCTCCTGACCGGGGGCCCGGCCATCTGTATAACCGTGGACCACCAACTCAGTTCCTTTTTCAGCACACCTGTGCAACACTTCTCCGCTTACGCTATCCATGTCACCAAGTAGTATGTCAGGCCAATAACCCAAATCCAGCAGTGCATCAGCCGCTCCATCCACTGCAACAATCACCGGAGATTGTTCATTTATATACGTTCTCATGGCCTGTAGATCTGTCCGGTAGCTGCGTCCCCTGACTGCCACCAACACCGGTTGGCCTTCCATGTCTGTTTCAATTGAAGGAATGGGCGGTTCCTTGAGAAGAAGTGATTTCTCGCGTTGTGCGAAAGTGATGGTGTTTTCCACAAAATCCCGCAGCCGCCGGGGCATATTATCTCTGGCATCCTGCATGACTTGAGCAATATAACTGGAATTTATCCTTCTAGCCTTGATCACCAGAAGTCCCTGACAGTTTATCTCGTTTCCACGTATTTCCACGCCTGTATTTTCCGGAAGTTCAAATATCGTGTCGTCATCAACTTCTAACAGTACAACGCCTGCTTTGATAAGTAATTTAGCCCCTCGAGTAGGATAAGAACCAGTCAGAAATTTCTGCGTGTTAATGACGGCTGCAGGACGACAACGAATTAAATCCTCGGATGCCACTGCATCCAGGTCCTGATGCGACACAACTGCCACCGCACCACGCCGCAGCCTGTGTACCAGCCTTTTGGTTTTGGTGTCCTTGTAAAGTGGTCCACGAATGATCCTGCCCACAATCAACCCTCAAATCGACAGTACTATGTACACAATAGGTATTGTCTGCAGTGAAGTCATAGATATCCACAAATAGTGATTGGGCTGTCAAAATGGTGAGGTGATATTAATGCGTTACACTGAAGATAGACTGCAGAATAGAACAAAGGGTGAAAGAGCAGGTGAAATAACAGCGGGTTATTTTCCGTGCTGCAGTTTTGATGTGTTTGTCCAAAATATTCTGTTGCAAATGACACTGGTTATCAGTTTGTCGATTTACTCCTAAAAATTATAAATTCCAGATTTACTACACATTCCTGATGGGACCCATGTCAAATTATGTGATATTTCTGACAATCAAATATAGTCTCCTCTCTCCTGTACACAGTTTTCCATTTCATCATCCCGACAATGGACAGGCTTATCCACCACACCAGACTGCAGAGCACCGCGTTAACCGTGGCAGTGAAAACAGCTCTATGAAAATTGTCCTTCAGGTCGAGTTCCAGAACATCCTTCAATGCAGCAGAAAATTCACCCGGTTGATCTGTAAAAGCCTGGCCTCGATAACCTCTACATCAGGACTCAATCCGGCAGCCGAAATCTCAACATTTTCAACCTGCAGTAGGTTGGCCTTTACAGTGTATGGAAATTTATCATGCACCTTGTGAAGTAAAGTCAAATATACAACCTCCAGTTGTGAATATAGAACAAAAAATTTACTGGTGAATAACCTGCTGCTTTTTGGCGTAAAAAACAACGCATGGTGGGGGGAGGAAGTCATCCTCCCCCACCCTGCTAGCAATCTAGTTCTGATGTCAGCTCTTCAAGCAGATCAATGTCTGCAATAAGAAGATCTTCAGATATGGTAAGCGGGGGAGTTATACGTACCACCTGACCTTTGTAGCCAGCAGCATAATGCAGAAAACCACGCTGCAGCGCGGTCTGGACTATTTTTTCAGCCAGCTCGCCATCAGGGTCACCATCTGCGCTTACATATTCTATTCCCCACATCAGACCGGAACCCCTGACATCACCAACAACAGAAAAGCGTTCTGGCCATTGTTGCAAGCGAGCAGCAATCTTCTCTCCCAGACACGTCGCACGCTCTGGCAGCTCGTCATCCTGAATTTGACTCAACGTGGCTAACCCAGCAGCACAGGCAACCGAGTTACCTCCACAGGTTGAACCGTGCGAGCCAACCGGCCACTCTCCCATGATCTCAGATGAAGCTCCCACTGCACTCAGTGGAAATCCAGAAGCAATAGCCTTTGCCATACACATTATATCAGGGGTAACACCGACACCTTCTGCCGCAAACATATTACCGGTTCGACCAAACCCGGTTTGGATTTCATCAAAGATAAGCATTATATCGTGTTGGTCACAAATTTCACGTATTCCCTGCAAAAATTCGGGGGGAGCTGGAATGAATCCACCCTCACCCTGGATAGGTTCAATTATTATCCCCGCTGTCTGCTCAGGTGGCAAAACCCTGTTGAGCATTTCCTCCACTGCCTCCACACACATCAGCTGACAGCTGCTGCGTTCTTGTCCCCATGGACAGCGATAACAATAGGGATAGGGAACAAACTGAATTTCCGGCAAAAGAGGTGAATATCCAGCTCGGTATGAGCTTTTTGATGCTGTTACCGAAGTAGCTCCCATACTTCTGCCGTGGAAAGAACCGTAAAAAGATATGAAGCCGCTGCGCCCCGTGTGACGGCGAGCAACTTTCAGTGCTGCTTCCACAGCTTCAGAGCCGCTGTTGCCCATCCATACCATGTCCATTGGATCAGGTAGAATCTGGGTCAACCTTTGGGCCATTTTTCTCTGAGGTTCTGTGGACATTACACCCACAGGGGCATGAATAATTTTATCCATCTGCTGCTTCGCAGCCTGGATAACCTCAGGATTCTGATGGCCAACATTCACAGTGGCAAATCCACCCATCATATCTGCTATCTGACCATCATCAGTTATTAAATAGGACCCTTCCGCCTCCTTAACCGGCAGATTAGGCCAGTCATCACTTATTACAGGCGGCATTGTCTTTCGTATTTGCTGCAAAATCTTGTCATTCTCACCTGCTGCCATCATTAATACCTCCTCATCGAATTTCTCTTTTAACATCTGCAGAATTGTACAGCCTACCATTACACTTTCGGAATTACACGGTTAGCTCCTGTCTAAAAGGTAAGAAATTATATCAGCAACTGCTGACCGGGCAGCAATGGTATCCACGCAACAGCATTAATATATTGTAATGATGTGACACCTGTTGACACGTAATCAGCGAAGTGAAATTTGGGGTACACATTCGAACAGTTTAAAGAGAAGTTGTCATTTGATACCCACATATACTCACCGGTTAGTAAAAGTTGTTATAAGACAGCGCATAAACAGACAAAATAGATACAAGAAACCATAGCCAGCAGTTGCTGCTGACTACTACAACAGGGGGAGAAAATGATAGGAAAAATACGACCGAAGAGAATTGTTATGCCCTCAGAACTTACCGGGGCCAAGCGCAAACGACGTTCTGGGCCAGTTATAACCTACAAACTTGAGCAATCAAACCGGGGATTTTTTTCATCAGTACAAGAATTTTTGGAAGGGGTGAACGGCGAAATGGTAGAGCCCGAATCATTTGCCACTATGAACACAAAGGAACAACAGGCAGTCCTGCTGGACCTAGTACGCGAAGGAAAGTCCGATGTTGAAATAGGTGAAATGCTTGAAATGAGTCAGTGGCAGGTCCGGAACATGAGGTACAAACTGGGGATAAAGAAAGACCGCGGAGGAAACGTTCAACTGGAACCACTGATGCAAATGCGGGGAGACACCTCGTCTTCTCTGGTTGACTTCGCTTCAGCATCTGATCAGGATGTTAAAGATGAAGAAGGCCTGGTGCTGCGGGTCTCCGGTTCATATTCTGCTTCGGAAACCGCACAAAGACTGCAGGCTCTGGCATCTCTGGTGATGGTAGACGCAGATGATATGGAGTACATTCTCAGCATCTCTCTTCGCGAAACCCCCAGAAACCAGAATATGGAATCGGTTTCCTGCGAACCAGAATCAGTAGATGATGGTTCAGGCGAAGCAAAGGATCAGGATGAAGACCCAGAGTCTTCAGCGCGGGTATCATAACCACAATTCCAGCACTTGAGGGCGTCCGGCCACCATTCGGCACCACACTCGGGACACTGCTGATGACCATCAGCAGGGCTTTTCAGCTGAGTTGATTTGTCTTTTGACTCTGGTCGAGCGTCCTCTAATTTTTCTTTTTCCAGATTTACAATCGGTCTATCTGCTGCAGTGTTGTTCCAGATAAGATAAATCACTGCAGCAGTAAGAACCAACGCCAACAGGTAAAGCATCCGCAACCCTCCTGAAGTCACAATAATTATCAGATGCATCTCATGTGAAGTAAATGTTTTTCCTAGACAACTTCTGCGTTATCGCACCACCATTACTGAACAGGGAGCGTTTCTTACCACGCGCTCACTGACGCTTCCCAACAAAAACCGCGCCATCCCGGTATTCCCTCGGCTTCCCACCACAACATAATCCACCTGTTCTTCTGTTGCCTTTTCAACCAGCTCAAGTCCGGGATCGCCGTGCAGGATTTCCGTTTCCACCACACAATCAAGATCAGCTTCAGCCAGATGTTTCTCTGTTGACTGCACTATTTGATCTGCCCGGTCTTCCATTGCCTTGACGACTTGAAGATGCATCCCAGCACTTTCGCCGCCGTCTGGAATGACCGACGGAGCAATAACATGAATCGCAAGAATACGTTCAATGTCAAAACGTTCTGCTAATTCGGCTGCTGCCTTAACCGCCTTCACACTGTTATCTGAACCATCCGCGCCAACCATAACCGTCGTTTGAGACTTATTCATAAGAAAACCTCCTTGAATGAGCTGTAGTTCACCTTTAATGCACAATTTGACATATCTTTTTAGTATCCTGCTTCACATTTCTGAATATAGTAAGTAGCGGCGAATTGCGTTGTAAAAGATTTGTAAGGTGAAAAACATCCTAACGATGTTTACACAGTCGCTGCATAAGGATAATGATAATATAGAAGTAGAAGTATAGTAAACTCGATTACTAAAGATTCGGAAGGATGGATAATGTGAACTCGCATACTGATGAATCAGATAGTGGAAAATCCATCGGCCGGCTGATGTTCTGCCAGCATGCTGGTACAGCTGTAGTGTTTTTGTGTCTGGTATTGATGGCACTGGCTGCTTGGATGACCCCAAAGATTCATGCATCAACCAGCACCTCACCACCCGAACTTAGCATTGCCGTAAATGGTGAGGAATTCCGTACATCCGTTCCGATAAAGACGGTAAATGGGCGGGTTATGATAACCATAGAAGACATAGAGTTTCTTGCTGATGGCCGCGGAGTATTTCACAGCGGAAGCGGCGCCTATAGATTTGTATCATCAGATGTACAGCTTCTCCTCATTGAATCGCGCGTACAGGCCCGTAAAAACGGTACGATGCACGAACAACCTGTAGCGCCAGTAGTACAGGATGACACGCTCCTGGTATCGGTCCGATTTGCAGCAGATGTTTTCGGCTGGGATATAGAATGGGATTCAGACAACAGAACCGTTTTGCTGCAAAATGTAGAAGTATCAGGGGATGAACTCAGTTCACATAATGCACAGGTTCCGCAGAATGCTGAAAACAGTGAACCTGAAATAAGTAGAGCTGACTTGAGAATTTACGATCCAACGGAAGATGAAATGGACCTTTTCGCCCAACTTATAAGCGCAGAGGCTCCCGATGAGCCGTTTGAAGGCAAAGTCGCTGTTGGTGCAGTGGTTATCAACCGGATAAAATCCTCACATTTTCCCAATACAATACGAGACGTAATACTGCAGGAAGGACAGTTCTGTCCGGCCAATTCAGGCGAAGTTTTTGAAACTTCCATTCGCCCGCAGGCAAAAGAAGCAGCGGAGGAAGCACTGATGGGAGCTGATCCGACAGGAGGAGCTCTCTACTTCTTTAACCTGAATTTAATTACCAACCCCACAACTCTTAACTGGGCTCAGAGTCTCCCCGTATTCGCTAATATCGGTAGACATACCTTTGCAGGAAGGCGCGATTGAGAGAATCTGCAATCTTTGCATCTATTCAAGGCCCGGAGAGCTTTTCCGGGTCTAATTTTTTTGATACAATTTTTGCGCTGTACAGTCACTTTACATATGCTCCGGGGGGATTCAGTATGAACGACAAGGTAGTACGGTTTTTGTCAGATGAACTGCAAATCAGAGCTGTAACTGCAGATACAACTGAATCTGTTGCCGAGGCTCAGCGACGCCACGGAGCATCTCCTACCGCCACAGCTGCCCTGGGCAGGACAATTACAGCAGCTGCTCTTCTGGGTACCACCTTAAAAATGCAAAATACCCTGACAATAATCATAGACGGTAATGGTCCTCTCGGGAGACTGGTGGCTACCTGTGATGCTTCTGGCAATGTGCGGGGATATGTGCAAAATTCCGAGGTTAATCTGCCGCCCAATGAGGAAGATAAACTGAACGTGGCCGACGCAGTAGGGCGTGACGGCCATATAGGCGTAATTTATGACATGGGTTTGAAGAAACCCTATCAGGGTTCTGCGCCCCTCGTCAGCGGTGAAATTGGTGTTGACGTGGCTTATTATCTTACTGCTTCAGAACAAATACCCTCAGCCGTGGGGCTGGGTGTCCTTGTTTCAACTGGTGGCACTCCCAAAGCATCAGGAGGATTCATGATTCAGGCCTTACCGGAAGAAAATGGGCAGAGAAAAGACAGTTCGCATAGAGATGATATTCTCAATGAAATCTCAGCCCGCACACAGGATCTGGGCTCGATCAGCCGCCTTATTGACCAGGACATAACACATGACCAAATTGTAAATAAACTGACAGGCGAAATACCCGTGAGAAGAATTTCTTCCGACCAGATACAGTTTAAATGCGAATGTGATAAACAGAGGGCCGAAAATATACTGATGACTATGGATGAGGAAGAAATAGAAGAAATTCTGGCTGAACTGCAGCAGATCGAAGTCACCTGCGAATTCTGCCGGGGTGAATACAGGTTTGATGCGGCCGAGGTGGCCAGACTAATAAAAGAGGAATGAGTAGGTTCAACACCGGACTCACCCCAACCGCGGGACAAATCCCATCAAATCATTCTTCTGGGTCCTCAGAAGCTGCGGTCTGATAGATAGCCGCAAGTTGGTCATCATAATCTAATGTGACCAGGTCATGATTTCGCATCGCATTGATGCCCTCAGTTTCGATAACCATGAAGCGTTTACAGCGAGAACATTTGATCAAAACAACCTTATCCTTCACTGTACATAACAGCTTGTTGCATAAACACCTTTCGGGTCGACCGATTAAATTACTATTGGCCATCAAAGCCCCTCCTCTTCCAGATTACAGAAGGCATTTCTGAATTTAATTATCAAAATAATAAAACAAAGACATCAGATCCGGTGAAAAACATAAAGATTTGAATCCTGGCCGGGTTTTTTGACTTACCTAAAATTTCCACAGCACCGGATGATATCCTGCCCAATCCCGGCCATTAATTTTACTCCATTTATCTTATGTTAACTCCCTGCTGTTTGTAGCTGCTTTTGACAAGGAAACTGCTGTGAATGAAAAGAAATTGTGATCAGTGGACAAAAGTTCATCATGGAAGGAGTAGATTCAACAATGTCAGCCCAAAACCAAAAGACCATTACCATCGCGGCCACCGGGGGAACCATTGCCACCCCTGCAGATTATCTCAAAGAAAACCGGCTGACCGTAAAAGAGCTCATCGATAAAGTATCATCCAAATCTGAATTTGCAGACATAACACTCCAAGGGCGAGATTTTTCATCCCTGCCTTCAAGCCAGCTTGCTCCTGAGGATATTTTGCAGTTGAAATCAGAATGCGAAGATATTGTAAAGGAGGGAGCAGACGGTGTTGTAATAACCCACGGTACAGATCTGTTGGAAGAAACAGCTTTCCTGTTGTCCCGACTGTGGCAGCGAGAAGAACCACTTATCCTGACCGGTGCCATGCGTCCTGCCGACAGTGTGGGAGAAGATGGCCCCCGCAATCTTGCTTCTGCCTGTAAAACAGCTGCTCACCCCGAGTCTACAGGTCGGGGGCCACTGGTTGTCTTAAACGATGATATCCATCATGCAGATGAAGTCATAAAGTCTCATACCTGGTCTCTGGATACTTTTGTGTCGGAGCACGGTCCAGCAGGAACTATCGAGCCCTTAATGCAGCCCCGTTTTTTGAGGCCAAAACCGTATCGCCTAACCGTACCTACACCTGACAAAGTGAAGAACTCGGTATTTATTATACAGGGGGGATTGGGAAGCGGATCAGAAATTGTAAACGGGTTGATCTCAGCTGGAGCTGATGGGATCGTGGTTCAAGCCGCAGGCCGGGGATCTCTGTATAAAGAGTTATATCATTCACTGTCTGAAGCAGCTGCAGGGGGCACACTCATAGCTATTACATCAAGGTGCCCCTTTGGGTCCACTCGTGATGCACACCCAGGAAGTAATCTCATCTGGACCGGACGATACAAGGCACCCCAGGTGCGGCTGATGCTCATGCTGTGTCTGAGCCTCTGGGGAAAAGATCTGAAAGCAGCAAGGGATATGTTCAATGCTCAGAGGCGTTGTGTTTAAGCATCTGAACTATGTGATGATCCTGCATATGGAGGCAGACTGGGTCTGTTTTCTGATACAAACAGCATACAGCCCTGTATCACAGCTCAGTGGCCTCCCAGCAGGTGCTATCAGCATATTACTGCGATGCACCGATTCTCCACTTCACACAGCCAGATTGCTGGATTCTATGCACTTCTCCCCGGCTGTAAAGCTCATGAATGATGCTGTGAACTGAGCCTTCCATCAGTCGCCGGTGATCTGAACTGATACCTCTGGCTTGCTGCTTCACAATATCAGTCACCTGCTGGATGGTACTACCCTGTCCTTTCAGTTCCCCGGTGATTATCTTTTTCAGCTGTTGTGATCGTTCGATAATCCTGCGCAAAAAACGATCGCAACTTCTGCTCCCAGAGGTCGGAAAAGAATGTCCCCAGGCAATAACCTGCGGCTGCAGCTGCTGCAAGCGGTACAGGCTTTTAAGCCAGTCACTATAATCACCCAAAGGATGAGGCTGGCCAGGTCCCATCCAAAGAGTCAAATCTCCGGGAAATACCGCACCGCTTTGCGGCAGGTAGACTGTCAGACTGCCAGGAGTGTGCCCTGGAGTGTGTAAAAAGCTAACTTCCAGGCCCCCAACCCTGACCGAATCTCCATCAGCAACAGTAGAGTCTACTTCAACTCCACCGTCGGTGATCTGCTTCTGGTGTCTCCGGGACTGATGGTCAGGCCAGCTGATTTCACGATAAGCACACCGGAGACTGCGTCCATATTGATTTTCAATGGTATAGTCATTTAATTCTGCATCGGACTTTTTAATCAGGAAAAGTTCGCTGTCGTGACAGATTACCGACGCACCGAGTATTTCTCTAACCTTCTGGGCATTTTCGATATGGTCTGGATGGTAATGAGTCAATACAATCCATCGGAGGTTCAATTGTTTTTTGGTGATCCAGTCCAGAGTAAAATTCAAAGTTCTCTCATTGCGAGCCGGATCCACCAGAAGACATCTCTTTTCGCTGGTAATTAAATATGAATTACTGCTCAAAATATCTGCGGCATCAGCTCCGGTACCAAAACCGCTCCCGGGATGAAATGCTCCCAGGTCCATGGGAAGATCTTTAATTTCGGCCACACTCCCTTCCTGTTCATCTCCTCTGATACAATACTACCGAATTTCTCTGAACCCTTCCAACAACTGAAGGCTCAACTACTTGCAGAGGTACTTATCACTTTAGTAAGCTTTGTTGGCATAATCCTCCACTCCCGTCTATCAACATCTGGTCAACTGAACTCAAAAAACATATTGTGAGATGCTTTCAGGGAGGACAATGACTGTGAATGGCCTGCGATTTATCCTGTACTATCTACATCTGATCTGGGAATCTGTCACTCCCCTAGGCTATCTTGAACGATTGATTATTGCTGGTGCCGTGACCATTGCTGTGTTATCGCTCTTTATTCACTTTGCTCGAAAATCTTGAACATCCCGTCCGATTTTCATGATGAGAAAAGACAATCTTCATGATAAGATAGTAACTGCAATACTCAGAAAGGAGGGATAGTTTGCCTGCAAATCTGACCCCTGAATATTATGAAGCCGAAGAAAGATGGCGTGCTGCACAGACAATCGAGGAAAAAATAGAAGCACTGCAGGAAATGCTGTCCGCAATCCCCAAGCACAAAGGTACAGAGAAAATGCAGGGGGATATCAAGCGGAGAATTGCTCAAGCCAGAGAAGAAAAGAAAGCTCAGGCCAAGAAGCCCTCCACCGGCAAGCGTAGGCCCGACTGGGTAATAGACCGACAGGGTTCCGGACAGGTGGTGGTGGCCGGCGCCGCAAATTCAGGAAAGTCTTCTCTCGTAGCAGCGTTAACCAATGCAGAGCCCGAAGTGGGAGACTATCCATTTACTACAGTCATGCCGTCGCCCGCCATGCTTGAATACAAGAACGTGCAAATTCAGCTGGTTGATCTTCCGCCCCTGCATCCGGATATGTCACCTTCGTGGCTTCCACAGGTGATCCAGGCAGCCAATGCAGTTTTACTGGTTTTGGATGGCTCCAGCGATGATATACTGAATGAAACCTCAGCGGCCATGGAATTCCTATCAGAAAAGAATTTAAATCTGGCCCATCCGCGTCATTTTGATCACAACGAACATCTGGGCGAAAAACCAGATGAAAAAGACGAGAAATTTCAAATCGTTTATCCTTCTCTGGCGGTGTTCAACAAATGTGACAACCAGGAAGCCCCCATGCGGCTTCAGCTGCTGCACGAAATGTGGCGGGAAGAAGGTCACCCCTATCTTCCGGTAATCCAGACATCTATCACAGATGAAGAAAAAGCTCTTGAGCAGACTCCATCCAAAATATGGGAGCTGCTGGGTAAGGTTCGGGTATATACCCGCCCTCCCGGACAGGAGCCAGATTTCACCGCACCATTTGTGCTTGACCGGGGCTCTACCGCTTTAGACCTGGCCCACAACATTCATAAAGAAGTAGGCAGCACTTTTAAGTACGCCAAGGTATGGGGCGATAACACCTTTGATGCCCAGAGAGTGGGCCGAGATTATGTCTTACATGACGGTGATATACTGGAAGTTCACAGTGCCCAATAAAAAAGGTAGGTGTTTTCTTTATGCCAGCATGCGAATTTATTCTTACCCCGGCAGAATCCAAACGTTTGATTGCCCGGGGTGTGCTGAAACATGAAAAGGTTGAAAAAGCTCTCGATGCCGGTATCGTAACCATACCGACCGGCTCGACCAATGCTTATATTGTTGGGGAGCTTCTTGATTCAGATTTTAACCGCTCCACTTATCTATCGGGTATCACCATTCCTTCTCATAAAAAGCGCAGCGATTTTATAAAGGACAGCCCCCATCCTGACGTGATCTTCAGAAATGGCAAACTGGATCCTGACCTGGATCGCAGGACTGCTTTACAGCACATGCAGCCAGGCGACGTCTTTATCAAGGGGGCTAACGCACTCAACTATTCTGAACAGCTGGCTGGTATCCTTATCGGTGGTTTTGGCGGTGGTGGCACCATTGGCAGCGCCCTGGGGCACATTCAGGGAAGAAGACTTCATCTGATTATACCGGTGGGACTGGAAAAATGCGTGGCCGGTGACATTGAACACATCACCCGACATCTGAATGAACCGCGCGAATTTGATCCCGATGCTCCGCGGATGATAAGTGTAAGAGGTATCATTATAACCGAGATAGAAGCTCTCAAAATCTTGACCGGCGTCGATGTCCATCACATCGCCTCCGGCGGTATCGGTGGAGCCGAGGGCGCAGTGCGCCTTTTGGCTGAAGGCAGCAGCGAACAGCTCACCCAGGCTAAAGAGGTAATAAATGAGATAAGCGGAGAAACCCCTTTTTGGCCCATGAATTGAAGAAATGAAAGGAGGTTTGCTGCGACAGACCAGAATTTCTGGTGCCTGCTCGCATTCCCCATGAAATTGACTGTTTTGGGACGATATTCACCATATCCACCCCCAGGTGGTGCCTGCTCAGGCTATTTGATACAGCACGATGGACAGGTACTTCTTTTGGACTGCGGGAGCGGAATAACATCACGGCTGCAAAACCACATAGATTTCTGTGATCTGCAGTGGATAATACTGTCTCACCTTCATCCGGATCATATCTCAGACCTTTTTGTTCTGCGCCACGCACTGCAGTTTGCTCCAACATGTCGTGACGCTCCCCCAGAAGTAGAGGTTTTTGCTCCGGGCGAGCCTGCAGGCGAATTTGTCAGGCTCTCTTACAAGGATATATTGCTGGCTAAACCCACAATTCCTGAGGACCTTTTACATCTCGGTCCTTTTTCAGTCAGATTCGCCCCCACCAGGCATCCCATTGAGTCCCTGGCTGTCAGACTGACCACCAACTCAGGCACCATGGTTTACACAGGCGACACTGCCTTATGTCAGGAAGTTATAGATATCGCCGGAGAGGCAGACGTTTTGCTGGCGGAAGCAACCCTCAAGGAGCCACCCCAGGATGTTCAACAGCGGCGACACATGACTGCCCGGGAGGCCGGCAACCTGGCGGAAATGGCCGGAGTGAAAAAATTACTTCTGACCCATATCTCACCTTACAGTGAACCCGGCGAGATCAAAACTGCGGCAAAAACTCAAACCTCAATACCAGTAGAGGTGGTCGATGAACAGACTGAATACCTTATCTGCAGCTAATTCTGACTCTTTTTCACGTATACCTGCAGCAGAAATTTACCGTTTTGTTGACTGAGCACCATAAAATAGTCACGCTGCTCAAATTTCCCCATGCTATCCTCCCCTTGCTCTGATTTCAGCAGGTGCAGGTCTGTCCAGGGGAAAGGCTCCGGAAAAACAGGTTGGTGCTCATGACCAGATGTGGTTACCCCCGTCTTGAAAATCCTGTCCTCATTATCGACCAGGAGAATCTCGACAGAAGAATTGTGCACCCAGAAGCCTCCAGCCTCCAGCTCAACAGGTCCAGTGGTTCTTTTGAGAACCTGCCCCTGCCTATTCACCACTACAACAATGGGCAGCCCCGAACCGGAAGAATAAATTACAGCCACTCCCGCTTCTGTGTCCACAGCCCTGGCCAACGTATCCGCAGCAAACTCCATTTCCCACAGCAGCTGAGGAACATCAGATAGGGGGTCATCCACCGTATGATGACGAATTGGAGGAAGTCCTCCCCCGCAGCTGTTCAAAAAAAACAAAATGCAGATAAAAACCAGCAGGCCACTTGTTTTCTCGATACATTACCCCTCCCAAGTAAATTTAATCTGCAACAGCCCGTATTATGACCTATCATGGCAACGGAAATAATTGCGTTAATTTGGCAGGTCCTTAAGAGAGAACATATAATTAAGCTCTAACCCGCAGCTTTGAAATGAGGAGATGATAAAATAGTGATGAAACGTCCGATCAAACATATTAAATTGGAAAACGAAATGGAAGTTTTAATAAGGGAAGATCACCGTGCTCCGGCTGCATCTTTTTACATCTGGTATCGGGTAGGCGGTCGAAATGAACTTCCCGGTCTGACCGGCATATCGCATCTGGTAGAACACATGCTTTTCAAAGGAACTCCTGAGTATCCCGCAGGACAATTGGATCGGCTCATTACCGCCCGAGGTGGGCGCTGGAACGGATTCACCGGCGATGACTATACGGCTTTTTTTGAGGTGCTACCCCCGGAACACATACAGCTGGCCATCGAAATTGAAGCAGACCGTATGGTTAACTGCGCATTCTCTCCAGAAGAAATTGACCGTGAACGAGGCGTGATACTTTCCGAACGCGAAGGAAGTGAAAATGACCCGAGTTTCTGGCTAGCACAAGCCGTGCGCTCCACCGCTTTTACAGCTCATCCCTACGGGCATATGGTCATCGGGAGAAAATCGGATATTCAGGACATAACCCGCGAGCAACTGCTGGATCACTACCACACATACTACACTCCTAAAAATGCAGTGGCGGTAGTGGTTGGCGATATTGACACCTCAGAAATAGAAGAAATTGTGCGTGAGAATTTTGGTCAGCTGCAGCCAGGACCTCAGGTAACAGATTTACAGATAAAAGAACCACCTCAACAGGGCCCCAGACGAATTACCGTCAGCCGACCAGGACGAACCAGACGCCTGCGGATGGTCTACCACATCCCTTCTGCCGCACATCCCGATATTGTACCGCTGCATGTTCTGCAGGCTATCCTGAGTGGGGGCACCTGGCCTTTTGGTTTTGACAATGCACCCATGGGCAAAAGCAGCCGCCTGTACACTCAGCTGATTCACGAAAATATAGCCGTAGGAGCATCCAGCCTTTTACATTTCGCCCAAGATCCGCATCTTTTCAATATCACCCTTATGCCTGCCCCACAGACAGAAAATGCTCAGGCAGAACATGTTGTAGAGGAAATATTAAATAAGCTGGCAGAAAAGGGGGCGTCTTCGGAAGAGTTAACCAGGGCAAAAAAACAGGTGTTGGCTCAATATGCTTATAGTGAAGGTGTGGCCTCACTCGGAAGCGCACTGGGGGCATTGAGCATAGTTGCAGATTGGCGTTTTTGTGACGATTTTCCCTCATACGTTCAGGAGGTAACCTCACAGGATATACAGCGAGTGGCCAAGGAATATCTGCATCAACACAACAAAACCACTGGTTGGTTCATCCCTGAGAACGCTCAAACCGATTCAGATGCGGCAGTTTTCAAAAATTCGGACCTGCAGCCGGACGCGGTACACGGTTACCGCGATGGAAAAAGCTCTTCCTGTGCCGGCTCCTGCGGAAGTTTTGAGAAAAAGGAATCTTCAAATCGGACTCTTCCCGGTCCACAGGATATATACCGCACGAAACTGCCAGGAAATGTTACCTTCATCGGCTATCAGTATGAAGACTGTCAGCTGTATCGCTGCTCTCTTTTGCTTCAGGCGGGCAGTATGCTAGATCCCGGTGATAAAAACGGTGCTTTCTTTCTGATTGGAGATCTGCTCAACGCAGGAACTGATGAATATGACAGCCAGCAGCTGGCCCTATCCATGGATTCTCTGGGCATGAGTTTCACCACCTCTGTAAGTACAGAGACCACCACGTTGTCGATCCAGAGTTTGCCCGAGGACCGCAAAAAGGCTCTCAGATTCCTGGCCGAGATGCTCCTGAATGCCTCTTTCCCCCCGGAAGAAATAAAAAAGTCGCAGGGCCGCCTGGCTACATTCTTGAATGATAGGAAAGACAATACAGCATTTTTGGCCAACAGGGCATTGAAACGAATGATCTACACTGAAAATCATCCGTACCGGGACCCGGTAACAGGAACAGTAGAAAGTATTAAGAATTTGACTCGTGATGATCTCATGCAGCTTTTCTCTGAATATTACCAACCTGATGGCGCCATTTTGGTAACTGTCTCTGATGCACCTCCATCCCAGATGGCAGAAGAAATCACCAACATTCTGAATGAATGGCTGCACCATAACCAGGATGCCCCCAGAGTAAATGTAGATAATGTTGCACCTCCTGAAGAACCTACAGAAATCCACCGCCGGGCTCTCACTGTTACTGGAAAGTCACAGACTGATGTTGTTCTGGGAGCTGGTGGGGTTCCCCGCAGCCACCCCGATTACGATGCACTGCGTCTGGCTTTTCTGTTATTGGGAGGTGTTGGACTTGGCGGAAGAATCGGTCGAGACCTTCGCGACCGTGAAGGTCTTGCCTATAACATCTCCAGTCGGCTCAGCGCCATTCGCGGCGGTGGTACCTGGGCTATCAAAGCCGGTGTGAACCCACAAAATGTAGAAACTCTGCTGCAGGGAGTAGCAGATCATCTACAGCGGCTGAGCACCGAACCGCCGTCCGGGGAGGAATTGGACGAGGTCAAAAGCCATCTCATGGGTAGTGCACAGCTGAGCCTTGAAACCACCAGAGGTCTGGTAACTAATCTGCTGAACATCGAATATTACCAGCTGGGCCTCGACTATCTTTCAACCTACGATGAGAGGTTTGCGTCTATCACACCTGAGGATGTTACCAGCACTTTTGCCCGTCACGTCAGGCCGGACGCCTACTTTGCCGCTACTGCTGGTCCTCCTCCGCAGGATTAAAGTGAGGCACTGAAATGGCACTAACAGGAAGGAAAAAGATATAAAATGGAGAATTAACACAGGAATAGCCGGGTTAATTGTCCTAAATTCGCCACAAACTGAAAGGAGCTGAATAATGGCTGATCCATCAGCCGATAAATGTCGTAAATTAGATATTTCTGAATTGAAAAAAATCTGTGATCCCGATTTTTTCGACTTCGATACTACTGAAGAAACATCTCCTCAAGAAGGGATCATCGGCCAACCCAGAGCTGTGCAAGCCGTTGATTTCGGTCTGGAGGTAAACAGTCCTGGATACAACATTTTCATGTCTGGCCCTCCGGGTACCGGCAAGAGCACTTATGCCAGAACTGCTGTGCGCAAGAAAGCCAAACAGGAAGACAGCCCGCCCGACTGGTGTTATGTGTACAACTTTAACAATCCCGAAAAACCCTCGGCTCTATCACTGCCGGCAGGTTACGGGGAAACTTTCAAACAGGACATGGAAGAACTTGTTGAAGATGTGAGAACAGCAGTTACCCATGAGTTTGACAGCGGAGACTTCGAAAAGCAGCGGGCTAAAATCTTGGAAAAATACCAATCCAGGACCACAGAAACCCTTCAGGAGCTAGAAGAAGAGGTTCGAGAACAGGGTTTTGCCCTGCAGCGAGGAAGTGGAGGGTTCACCACCGTTCCACTCAATGAAGAAGATGAACCAATGAGTCAGGAAGAATTTCAAGCCCTCGATGAGGAAACTCGCCGTGAAATAGAAGAACGGGGAAATGAGCTCCAGCCACGTATACGGGTTGCTGTTCGTCAGGTGAGACAGAATGAACAGGAGGCAAAATCCGCCATAAAGGAACTTGAAAAACGCATGGGTTCTTTTGCCATTCGACCTCTTTTTGAGCCACCAAAGGAAAAATACTCTGAATTTCCCGGGATATGCTCCTACCTGGATGAAGTACATGAGGACATGATCAGCAATCTGGATGAGTTCAAGGATAACAGCGAAGATGAGGGAAATCCGCTCGCGATGATGTCTGCTCAGGGTCAACAGTCTGACTCCAATCGGTATGAGGTAAATCTTTTGGTAAACAATGCAGATACAGAAGGGGCACCGGTTATAGAAGAGACCAACCCCACTTATTACAATTTGCTCGGTAAAGTGGAATATGAAAGCCGCATGGGAACCCTCACTACTGACCACACTCTCATCCGACCTGGAGCCCTACATCAGGCCAACGGCGGATATATAATCCTGATGGCCGAAGATATCCTCAAAAACCCCCTGAGTTGGAATGCACTGAAGCGCACTTTGAAAAATAATACAGTGCGCATCGAAAACATCGGTGAACAGTTCAGAATGGTTCCAACCACCGCTATACAGCCCGATACCATTCCCCTGGATGTAAAGATAATCCTCATGGGTACACCACGTATTTATTATCTGCTGTCAAAATATGATGATGATTTCGGCAAATTCTTCAAAATAAACGCTGATTTTGATGTTCGTATGAACAGGACGGAGGAGAACTTACATCAGTACGCCCAGTTTGTCCGGACAGTACAAAAACGTGAGGACCTGCTTCCTTTCGACAGTTCAGCAGTTGCTAATATAGTCGATTACAGTTCTCGTCTCACCCACGATCAGGAAAAACTCTCTTCTCGATTCAATGAAGTGGTGGAGATTGTATTCGAATCAGATGCATGGGCCCAGCTCGAGGAAGCCAGCTGTGTAACTGACGAGCACGTAGATAAGGCAGTCCAGGAAAAGGTCTATCGTTCCAATCTTGTGGAAAGCTACATCCGGGAAGCGATAGAAAGAGGTAAAATACTTGTTGACACCAAAGGTGAAGTTTCCGGTCAGGTCAACGCACTGCAGATTACTGACCTGGGAGATTACTCCTTTGGAGCTCCCTCGCGCATAACAGCAAACACTTATATAGGAAATGAAGGAGTAGTCAACATTGAACGAAAGGTAAAAATGAGCGGTTCAATCCACAGCAAGGGCGTGCTTATTTTGTCCGGGTACCTTGCTGATCAATTTGCATATGACAAACCGCTGTCTCTGTCTGCAAGCATAACATTTGAGCAAACCTATGGTGGAGTTGACGGAGATAGCGCTTCTGCTGCAGAGCTTCTGGCTTTGCTGTCATCACTGGCCGACGTTCCAATAAGACAATCTGTAGCCATAACCGGCTCAGTTAATCAAAAGGGGCAGATGCAGCCGGTGGGAGGCGTAAACCAGAAGATCGAGGGTTTTTATCACACATGCTACACCGCTGGACTCACCGGTGAACAGGGAGTAGTGATTCCTGAGCAAAACGTAGACAATCTCATGTTAAAAAATGAGATCCTTGAATCAGTTGAAAAAGGAGATTTTCACATCTGGGCCGCAGGTAACATAAAACAGGCGGCCGGGATCCTGTGTGATATGCCTGCAGGGCAACGTGAACCTGGTAAAAACTTCCCGGAGGAAACACTCTACGGGAAAGTCGATGCTGAACTACGGCAGATGGCTGAAGCTCTGCGTGAATTCTCCAGGAACGAATCTGATGACGGATGATGAGGTGGTCTGTGCAGATAACTTGTGAATCAGTCATCAGGTCTGATATTATGGGTTAAACTAGCAGTATAAACTGGTGATGAAAGGTATCTTGAAAGGAACTCTGTCTATCAGCGATCCGGGGTTGGTGTGAGCTCGGAAGGCAGACCTTTCGATTCCCAGCCTGGAGCCCTCGGCAAAACTGAGCGAATGGCCCTCGATATAAGGCTGGCATGAGAGCCGGATTTTCCGGAATCAGGGTGGTAACGCGGACACTCTCCGTCCCTTCGGACGGGGAGTTTTATTTTTGTGCACAGTTAATCAAAGGCAGGGAGGAACAAACATGAGTAAGGATTCTTATGTCGAAGAAATCACCCCACAGAATGAAGACTTCTCACGATGGTATCTGGACATAGTTCAAAAAGCTGAACTGGCTGATTATGCTCCGGTTCGTGGATGTATCGTTGTACGCCCATATGGGTACGGAATCTGGGAAGCCATGCAGGATAATCTTGACCGGCGGTTCAAGGACACCGGAGTAGAGAATGCGTACTTTCCAATGCTGATCCCGGAAAGCATTTTCCAGCGTGAAGCTGAGCATATCGAGGGATTTGCCCCCGAGGCTCCCTGGGTCACTCATGCTGGCGGTGAAGAATTATCCGAAAGACTGGCAATTCGACCCAGTTCAGAAACGATTATAGGCAAAATGTTTTCACGATGGATCCAGTCCTACCGAGATTTACCGGTAGTAATCAATCAATGGTGCAGCGTGATGCGCTGGGAAAAGTCCACATACCCGTTTATCAGAACCTCAGAGTTTCTCTGGCAGGAAGGTCACACCTGCCATCGCAACGAGGAAAATGCTCGCAAACGAGCTGAGATGATGATAGAGGTTTACCGGGATTTCATCGAAAACGAATTGGCAGTCCCCGTAATAGAAGGTCTCAAATCAGAAAGTGAGAAGTTCGCAGGTGCGGTTGATACCTTCACTGTAGAAGCCATGATGGGTGATGGTCGAGCTTTACAGGCCGGTACTTCTCATTACCTTGGAGATGGTTTTGCCCGGGTGATGGAAGTAAATTACCTGGATGAGGACGGCACACACAAACTGGTTCACCAGACTTCCTGGGGGGTATCACATCGTCTTATAGGGGCAGTAATCATGGTGCATGGAGATGACCGTGGCCTGAAGCTGCCACCCAATATTGCCCCCATTCAATCTGTAATCGTCCCTATATACCGGGAAGACACCCGCAGTGAAGTGCTGCAGAAGGCCGCCTCTATTCAGGACGAGCTCGAACAAGAAGGAATTTCAGTTCATCTGGATGAACGGGAAGGATATACTCCCGGGTACAAGTTCAATG
>CAZRFK010000007.1:6088-51293 GCA_964599275.1 uncultured Clostridia bacterium | reverse complement strand
TCGGGAAGCCACAAACAACAGTCCCGCCAAAAACCCTGCTAAAGCGACAAAGGTGTAACCGGACACGACAGCAGGCGAAGCCATTCCCACAAAAGCTCCGCAGTACACGGGAACATCGTATTCCGGGACCAGCAGAGTTGCTATAATACCAACTATACACGAGGCAACAACGGCACCCAATCCAAATTCTACACTGAGCCCAAATGCTGCTAATGCTCCAGACAAAACAGAAAAACCGTTAAGGAAATCCTCCACCTCGTATGTTGATTCGACATTTTGAGTTTTGTTTTTGAGCAAACTTTCCACACTTTCGATTCGGTACTGATAGACAAGAGAAATAAGTATTACACCTTTTAAAAGACCCAACGGTATAAGCCCCGCACTAAAGGACGTATAGCAGCTGAGCAAGAATACAATTGTTGCTACCATTACCAGAACTGAGTATCCAATTAAAGGCACTGCAAAAAACATACCTAGATGACCCCCTCTATGTGAAAGTAATTTTGTGTCAATCCCAGCTTGTTATTTAAATAACAAAACCCTCCACCGATGTATTTTATATAAACCAGAACCACCTGTAAACAAGAAAGTACAACTTTTTTTACCCTGAAGGATACCATCTGCCAAGAGATAGCGCACTTTGGCCTGCGGATTTGTGGATTGACCGTGACTCACCCATTTTATTTCAAGTAGAAGGGTCTAATCATAAAAAATAAAAGAGCCCCTACCAACCAAAGTAGGGACCCTTGATGTCGGAGCGGCCAGATTTGAACTGGCGACCTCCTGCTCCCAAAGCAGGCGCGCTAAACCAAGCTGCGCTACGCTCCGTCGTTAATTCAATTGTAACACTATTGCAGTATATTTTATGAATAGCAATTTGTCAAATCAAAATGAACTAAATTTTTAGTTACATTGTAGCTACATAATCAAAAACTACCTTCAAACAGTAGAGCCAGTTGCCTTTTCATCATATGGAAGGCAGATCCCCGATGACTTACATTATTTTTCTCCGTCATTGTCATCTGGGCAAAAGTTCTATTACTTGCCGGATGATAAAAAATAGGGTCATAACCGAATCCTTTATCACCACGAATTTTGTCAGTAATCCATCCAAACACCGCAGTTTCACCCCGCCATATCCAATAACCGGTGGCCATATGCCTTTCCCATCCCAAAGATGCGGGCGAACGTACAGCCCCCCATTGACTTAAATGATGTTCCCCCACCGCTATAACAGCGGCACATGTAAAATAAGCAGTTCGGTCGCAGCATCCGTTCAACATCTGCAGCAATTTTTTATTCTTCTCATCAGGTGTAGCATTCGGCCCCGCAAATCTCGCAGAATGAATCCCAGGGATACCATCCAGGGTGACGACGCTTAACCCTGAATCATCCGCGCAGCTGGGAAGGTCTAAATTCTTACAAACATTCATTGTTTTTTGCAATGCATTCTCGCAAAAGGTCACACCTGTTTCTTCAGGTGAGTCAACCTGGGGAAACTCCGACAATTTGGCAAGTTTCAGGGGAAGATCGCTGCAAATTTCTCGAAATTCATTCACCTTGTGCTGGTTTCCAGTGGCAAAAACAAGTGGTAATTCATCATTACTGCACATCAGTTAGCCGCTCCACTCCACTAAAAATATTTCAATTATTCACAAAGACGCGCAATACCCGCACGTACTTCGTCCCATCGGTAACCCAGGGAATCGCGCTGAATATCGGTTAACTGTTGGATACCTGTTTGAGCCATCTGCATCAATACATCAAATTCATCTGAAGTAAACGGCAGACCTTCTGCAGTGCCCTGCACCTCAACCAGTTTTCCGCTACCCGTTCCGACTACATTCAAGTCTACCTGTGCATTGACATCCTCCGAATAGGCCAGATCCAGCAGGTGTTCTCCCTGAACCAGGCCGCAGCTGATAGCTGCCACCGTATTATTGAGTGGAATGTAATCCAGCTCGTCTTCTAACATCATGGCATAAAACGCATCCACCATGGCTACAAAGCCGCCGGTGATGGCCGCAGTTCTGGTTCCACCGTCAGCCTGGATTACATCGCAGTCAATCCACAGCGTGTTTTCTCCCATCTGCTCCATCTCAACAACAGAACGCAGTGACCGTCCAATGAGTCTTTGAATTTCCTGAGTCCTACCAGAAGGTTTGCCCCGATGAACTTCACGTACATTGCGTTCCTGAGTAGATCTGGGAAGCATGCTGTATTCAGCGGTAATCCACCCGCGTCCGCTGCCCCGCCGCCACCTGGGCACTCCAGACTGCCAGCTGGCATTGACTATGAGTTTGGTGTCCCCACATGAAATTAACACCGATCCCTCTGGATACTTGATAAATTCTCGTTCTATGCTGACCGGTCGAATTCCGTCCAACTTCCGACCATCTTCTCGTGATATGCCCTCGCTCACTTGAAACACCCTTCCCTCATTGTCCTTACCGTGTGCCACGACGATTATGATAACTGTAACCCTACCATTTATATTATACCCCACACTGGTGATAATTGGGCAGGTGTTTCGGGCGCGACATATCAATCATCTAGAAAGGAATCTGATGATGCCTTCACGAACTGCCTGCGCAATCAAATCCTGCACACGGGGGCTGCGCAGAAGACGTTCCTCCTGGGCAGAGGTGAGGTAGAGTGTCTCCAAAAGCACTGCTGGCATGTCTGACTCCCTCAGCACCGCAAAATTCCCGTGGCGTACTCCTCGATCTGGTCGGCGCAGAGCTTGTACAATTTGCTCGTGCAGTAGATAGGCCAGCCTCTCACTGTGAGGATCACTTTCATTATGAGGATTGTAGTAGTATGTTTCTGTCCCCTGGGTGTGTCCGTAGGGATCCGCGTTGGCGTGAACGGAAATAAACAGGTCAGCTTCGGCTTCATTAGCAATCTCAGGCCGGTCGTAAAGCGGAACTCCATAATCTCCTTCTCGAGTCATAATCACTTCGGCTCCCGCATCCTCCAACACAGTCCTTATTTTTTTTGACATTTCCAGGACCACAGTCTTTTCTCTGACTGTATTGGTGTAGGATTCACCTCCAGTGTCACTGCCACCATGCCCGGGATCTACAACCAACATCTTACCCTTCAGTGGAAGGGTAGGATTGTTGTCACCGTTAAACGCGACTGACACCAGTGTCTGTTCTCCCTGCGGCTCAACATTGATCGTCGCCTGGTGCTCCTGCGCGAGATCCAGGACTATACGGGTGCCGTCAAATGAATCACCCAATGACTCACGATGCTGGCCCATCCGCATGCTCTTCAGAATCCCTTTGTCGATATCCAGATCCCCAATTTCTCTACTCAGGACCACTCCCTTTATGTCCACTATGCAACGGGGAGGATCTGGCAACACAAATGAGGAAGTGGTGTCATAAATCGGTAAAGAAATGTACAGATTAACTTGCGGATGAGGTTCACCCGAAATTACTTCAATCCGATTGAGTTGAGCAAACTCCACCACAAAGGCTTCGTCATCCTCCTTCAGCTGGTAAATCACATCTTCTCTAAACTGCAGATGGATCCGCAGTTCTTCCTTACCCACTCGAACACTGACATCACTTACCGGGCCATCCGGGAAATACCGGGATTCATTAGCCAGGGCATCTGCAGCCCCAACACCCTTGACCTGCAGTACGAGCAGATCATCCTCGCTGCGGCTCTCAGACACATTAAAGTCACCGGAAATGTCAAAACGCAGCCCAAAAAACTCCTCACTTTGAACCAGTGAGATATCATACAGGGAATCCTCAGGAATGTCTTTTGAATCTTCGTCCTCTTCAGAGGATTTTTCATCTGAAACTTCAGTCCTGTCATCATCGTCAGGTGCACCATTGCTCGGCTCATTTTCCGAAGTATATATCAAGACTGTTCTGGTATCGCCATCCCAATCTACATTTGCCCCCAACGATTCCGTTACAAAACGTACAGGGACCATGGTCCGCTCCGAGTCTATGTAAGGTTTTACATCCAGCTGTACCTCATCGTCATCGACGATAGCCGTTTTATCGCCAATGCCCAAAAGAACGTAGCCCGCATCCAAATCGTCACCAGCAGTAATCAGGACCTGACGGGTCTCAGACAGCCATTTGACTTCCAAGCCCATTGATTCGCTGACCGCGCGGATGGGAACTAATGTACGATCTGATTCAATACGCGGCGGAACATCGGTCTCAACTACCTGACCATCCAACTTCAAGCTAACATCAACTGCACCAGCCTCGGCATCATTCACAGAAATCATTAACCCTACAACCAAAAATAATCCCACCACCGCAACCAACTGCCCCCACTTATCAGTTCGCATACAGCCTCCTCCCGTCGACTAAAACAAAATGCACTCACTGATTATAATCGTACAAACTTGAAACTTTTCAAGCAATATTCGACGAAAGAAAGACCAGTCCTTCAAGTTATGTCAAGATGTAATAAAGGTGTAGCTGGAAAACAGGTAGTAATTTGTAAGATGGACCTAGAAAAACGAGACCTGTCGTGGTGAATCCTTGTGCAGTAGGCTGCTCAACCCCAGTCCCAATAACCTTATCCCTCGTCCCCTGGAATTTTTCAACGCGTTGGCCATAAGATCCAGACCAATGTGTGTAAGCTGTTCTTGCTCCCCCACTGCGTCCTGCGCAGTATGTGACCGGGTAATAGTTGAAAAATCACTGAATTTGATTTTCAACGTTACTGTCCTTCCCTTCACCCGGCTGCTTTTAAGGCGACTGGTGAGATCGGATGCGAGACTGCGCAAATGCATCTCCAGGTCCTCAGGATCCTCAGTATCATGGACGAATGTTTGTTCCCGACTCACTGACTTGGAGCGGGATTCACCGCTTATTTCATCAATATGTAGGCCATTACACAAAAGAGCAATATCCCAGCACCTTGACACTCCAAGCAGATCGATCAAGACCTGTTTGGGCGTGGACCTGAAATCTGAACAGGTGATTATTCCACGTCGGTGCAGAATTTCCTCTGTTTTCGGTCCTATTCCCCATAAATCCCTGAGCGGCACCTCTGAAAGTAAATCCCTGGAATTTTCCGGCCTTATAACCACAAATCCATCGGGCTTTTCCCATTCTGAAGCCAACTTGGCCAGAGGTTTGTTGTATGAAAGACCAACAGAACAATCCAATTGACATTCCTTCTGAATCTGTTTCTTAATATGGTGGGACGTTTGCACATAATTTTTTCCATCGGGCAGCTGGACAAAAGCCTCATCTAAACCCACCAATTCCAGCTTATCTCCAACATCACGCAGAATCTCCCGAACCTTATCGCTTGCTGAGCGGTACTTAGCAAAATCAGGAGGAACAAAAATTGCTGAGGGACACAGAGCCTTCGCTTTAGCAGCCGGCATCGCTGAATGTATACCAAATTTACGGGCCTCATAGGAACATGTTGAAACTACCCCTCGACCCTGCGGAGAACCACCTACCACTATCGGTTTACCGCGGAGGTTTGGATTATCCCGCTGTTCTACTGAGGCATAAAAAGCATCCATATCAACGTGAACAATATTTAAACTGAATTTCTTGCCGACATTGTTTACTCCCCGTGGAACAAAATAGTCATCACCCATGATGAATCCTCACCTCTGTTGGCTTCAAATATAGCAAACATATGTTCGATAATCAAGCATAGTGATTCTGGTGTGAAATTAAGGGACAAAAGAAAAACCCCCAGTTCATCAGGCTTTAATAGATGAACTGGGGAACTGAAGATAAACATCACAATGGACGATTATGTTTGGCTCATGTAAATGCCCTGTCTTCAGAGCAATACATACAACTAGCTGATATCGCAATTAGTATTTTGGTGGAGGTGTCGGGGAGTCGCACCCCGAGTGTCCAGACCCAGCACGACAGACCGCTACAGGCTTAGTCCGTGTTTTTATTTACCTTCAGGAGCCTCCACGGACAGAGTATCTTGAAGGTTAGCCCGTTAATCTCGCTGAGCAGCTACGGGCGTGACCGCCCAGCAAGCCCACCTGTGTGTCGCCCTTCCCGTTCCGATGGACTAAGAACGAGAGGACGTAGCTGCTTTATGCAGCAGCTAGTGCAGTGTTTTCGTTGGCAATTAAATAGAGTTGCCGTCTTTTAACGAGCCTACGGCCAGCTCGACCTGCTGCCTGTCTTACTATCGCCCGGATCGAGTCTACTCACCCCCAGAATCTTGTGCATCTCATTTCATACACCCATTTGCAAATTTAAATTATATTGATGAAACACACCTCTTGTCAACCCATTTCAAGCTATCTCCGACGAATTGCTTTACGCATGCGTTTTTCAGCTTCTTCACGCTTCATCCGCTCGCGCCGATCGTGATATCTGCGTCCGCGAGCAACAGCTATTTCTACTTTTGCCCAACCCCGTCGGAAATACACCTTGGTTGGTACGAGGGTAAATCCACGTTCACGAACCCGCCCGTACAGATAATCAATTTCCCTGCGATTCAACAAAAGTTTTCGTGTGCGTTTGGGCTCATGATTCTGGATGGTGGCATGTTTGTATGGAGCGATGTGCATTTTCAGCAGGTACACTTCTCCACCTTCGACAATGCCGTAAGCATCACTGATATCAACTCTACCCTGTCGCAGTGACTTGACTTCAGTCCCCTTCAATTTCATGCCCGCTTCAAGGGTTTCATCTATTTCGTAATCATGACCCACCCCGCGGTTCCGGGCCACAATTTTAATGCCATTATCCTGCTTGCGAGCCATTTCCGCTCACCTCCACCAGGCTGGTTATCTAAGTATAAGCATCCTCTTGATCACATTCCCGGATCATTATCAGCCATTTTCCAACACTATCTTCAGAACTACCCACTACTTCAAATCCCATTTTATCGTAAATTCTCCTGGCAGGTTCATTGCCCGGGCGAACCTCGAGTTTTACCCTGTAAATCCCCTTCTCTTCTAATACCTCGAGTCCGCGTCGAACCAGCTCTGTGCCCATCCCTTCACCTCTGAACTGTGGTTGAACCCCGATCGACAGCACCTGGCCGGTAGATTCAGGGTCAGCCACATCAAAAGTCCTTCCAAATGCAATCAGATCGAACAGTACCGTTTTTAGTTGATGCAGCCCAACCGGCAGTTTACCAGACCATATCAGACCGGCAAGACGCGGTATCAATCCTCTGCTAAACCCCTCGCGCACCAGTTGAGAAACGGAGGACTGAACCAGACAATACCCGCATATTTTGCTGTCACCATCTACGACAGATGCAACAATGCAGCTGCTTGAATCAGCCTGCAGCAGGAAATCCCAGACCGTTTCCAGGACCTCATCACTCAGACCACAGGGAAACCGATGTTTTATCCCATCTGAAGAACACTCGCCAAAAATCTCCACAATATATGGCAAGTCACCTTCTCTGGCATGTCGATATTGTATCTGTTTACCCACCGTCTGTCACCAGGGTTCAACCTCCGGTTGTAAAATCTAATTCACTAAATTCATCAAATGT
The DNA here is from genome assembly GCA_964599275.1 of uncultured Clostridia bacterium. Taxonomy (GTDB): domain Bacteria; phylum Bacillota; class Sulfobacillia; order SLMV01; family SLMV01; genus PUMD01. The sequence continues at coordinate 43,811 of CAZRFK010000007.1, read as the reverse complement.
AAATTTAACTCGGATTGTAATGCATTACAGTTGATATAATAAATGCAAATAATATCAGAAAATACGGCAGTATGACGAAGTTTTTCAATTGAACTGGTGAGGGCTCAATGTCGAAAACTTAATGAACTGAATGAATGATTGCAAATTACATGTGTAACACTAAAAACTTGATGGAAAAGGAAATCGGCGGGTAACCCAGCTATTTTGCACTGATGGCTGACTGGGCAACCCGCGCTAAAAATCCATTTATAATCCCAGGGTGTCACTGATATCCTGCATGGCGCGCAGAGCAATCTCTACAAACTCTTCCAGTTCAAAACCGAGAGCTGAACAGGTATTTATGGCCTCCCGCCGGGCACCCCGGGCAAAGGAGTTGTCATCATAACGATTGAGAACAAACTCGACATCAAGCGAATCCAGTTTCTTGTCCGGATGAATTAAAGCAGCAGCTACTATCAGGCCTGTCAGTGGGTCCACAGCGTAAAGGGCTTTGGCCATAAGCGTTTCCCTCGGAAGGCCGTGGTGATCATTGTGCGCCCGCACTGCATCAACCAGTTCCTCATCCAGCCCCGCCTCCTGCAGCATCTGTGCTCCCTTGATGCTGTGCAGGGATGGATCGTCGGAGGTTTCATCGTAATCGATATCATGCAGTAAACCCGCCAGTGCCCAGCGCTCGGAATCTTCATCAAGTTCAATGGCCACTTCACGCATTACCGCTTCAACAGCATAGGTGTGTTTCAGCAGATTCTCATTATTAAGATGCTCTTTCAACAGAGTTTTCGCTTCTTCTCTTTTCAACCTTATCCCCCCCATTTTACTAGAGTAACAGCGGTGCAAACACCAGAGATACTATGCTCATAAGTTTGATCAGGATGTTCAAGGAAGGACCTGAAGTATCCTTGAAGGGATCGCCCACCGTATCTCCGACTACAGAAGCTGCGTGAGCCTCACTCCCTTTTCCACCATGATTTCCTGCCTCAATGAACTTCTTGGCGTTATCCCAAGCTCCACCAGCATTGGCCATCATAATTGCCATAAGCACACCTGTAACCAGCGCTCCAGCAAGCAATCCACCAAGTGCCTCTTTACCCAGTAAGAAACCGACTGCCAGAGGAGTTACAATTGCCAGAGCACCAGGCAAACGCATCTGCCTCAAAGCTGCACCGGTGCTTATTTCAACACAGCGGCTGTAATCTGGTGTAGCTTCACCTTCCATAATGCCAGAAATATCCCGGAACTGCCTCCGAACTTCCTCAATCATGTCAAAAGCCGCATTTCCAACCGCTTCCATGGTGAGGGCGCTGAAAATGAAGGTCAGCGTTCCGCCGATAAACAAACCGGCAATCACCAGCGGGTCTAATATGTTGATGCTTTCCAGTCCCACTGCAGCTGAATAGGCGGAAAAAAGCGCCAGAGCTGTCAGGGCAGCAGAACCTATAGCAAATCCTTTTCCTATGGCCGCGGTGGTATTACCCACTGAATCCAACTCGTCAGTAATTTCCCTCACCTGCTCTGGAAGTTCGGCCATCTCCGCTATACCGCCAGCATTGTCGGCGATGGGACCATATGCATCCACAGCAACAGTCATTCCGACCGTTGACAGCATTCCAACAGCTGCCATGGCCACACCATACAGACCAGCAACACTGAACGCGATAATAACACTGGCGGCAATAACTAATAGCGGCAGCACGGTGCTGCGCATTCCAACTGATAAACCGGTAATAATGTTAGTTGCCGCCCCGGTTTCGGACGAATGTGCAATTGCATCAACCGGCGGTCGACCTGCGGAAGTATAGTACTCTGTGGAGGCACCTATAACCACACCAGTGATCAACCCCAGTACCACAGCCCAGAAAACTCCCGTGTCACCAACCAGATAGTTGGCAGCTGGCCAGGCAGCAATAGCCACAAATGCAGCAGACGAATATGTTCCGTAACTCAAAGCCTGAGCAGGATCTCCACCCATACCAATGCGGATAACGAAGTACGCCAGGATCGAGCCAACAATACCAGCAGAAGCTATGATGAAGGGTAAAACAACTCCAGACAGGCCAACAGCCACTACTCCTACGGCCATCGCTGCGATGATCGAACCCACATATGATTCAAAGAGGTCAGCACCCATGCCAGCAACATCTCCAACATTGTCTCCCACATTGTCTGCAATAACTGCGGGGTTTCGCGGGTCGTCTTCAGGTATACCGGCCTCAACCTTTCCTACCAGGTCGGCACCCACGTCTGCAGCTTTGGTATAAATACCGCCTCCAACACGTGCAAACAAAGCAATTGAGCTGGCACCAAGGGCAAATCCATTTATGATATCAAAAGTTCCTAAATCAGAGGGATCAGCAAACAAAAAATACATCAGACACAGGCCAAACAGGCCCAGACCCACGACCGCCATACCCATAACTGCGCCACCGGATATGGCCACATCCAAAGCCTCATCAAGACTACTGCGCGCGGTATCTGCGGTTCTGACATTGGCACGGGTGGCTACCATCATACCCAGATAACCAGCTGAGGCGGAAGCAACAGCCCCTGCGACAAATGCTATGGCTGTCTGAGGACGCATGGCTTCAGTTGTATATCCCAGAACTAAAAATAAGGCTACCAGAGCCAGCACAAATATTGCCAAAGAAGAATACTCACGACGCAAAAACGTCATGGCTCCCTCATTGATAGCCTCAGCCAGCTCTTTCATCCTTTCTGTACCCGAAGAAAAGGCATTGACTTTACTGATCAAATACCCTCCGAAAGCCAACGCCAGCAGCGAACATATACCAGCGACTAATACTGCTGTTGAAATATCCATTTTTCCACGCCCGGAACTCCGGACTACCTCACCTACCTTCCGATAAGTTGAATATTAAAATACAATCTGACCTGCACGATTCATGATATCAATATTGCTATTAAAACTGATAGGACCATAAAAGCTACCGCCAGATAAGTCGTCAATCTTTCCAAAAACTCATCCATTCCTTTCTGACGGCCAAAAATAGTCTCCCCTGCACCGGCAATGGCGCCCGAAATACCGGCACTTTTACCCGGCTGCAGCAGTACTGCCACGACCAAACCAATTCCTATAATAAGATGAATAACCATCAGAATTGTTTGTAATAACAAATCAAACCACCTCCCGTGCTATCATGAGCCTCATTTTAGCATGAACGCCCCGACACCAGCAAATTCAGCTGCGTCACCGAGTTCCTGCTCAATGCGAAGCAGCTGATTGTACTTTGCCACTCTATCTGTGCGGCATGGCGCTCCAGTTTTAATCTGTCCACATCCACAGGCCACAGATAAATCAGCAATGAAAGTATCTTCCGTTTCACCTGAACGATGTGAAACGCATGCCCGGTATCCAATCCTCTGCGCACAGGACAGTGTGGCCTGAGTCTCCATTACTGAACCGATTTGATTGGGTTTAATCAAAATTGCGTTCGCCGCTCCAACACAGCTTCCCCGCTGCAGAAGCTGTGCGTCGGTGACAAACAGATCATCACCCACCAGCTGTACCTGGCCGCCCAGCGTGGCAGTCATCTTTTTCCAACCATCCCAGTCGTCTTCTCCCAGTCCATCTTCAAGCGAGATGATCGGATAGTCGCTGCACCATCGTTGATACATTTCAATCAGCTCGTCCACACCGACTTTTTCATCTCTCAACTGATATCCCTCACCGTTGATGAGGTCATTTGCAGCCACATCCAAAGCCAACCATACATCTTCTCCCGGTTTGAATCCAGCCCTCTTTATAGCTGAACACAGAATCTGAAGTGCTTCCTCATCATCGCCGAGATCGGGAGCAAAACCTCCCTCGTCACCTACTCCGGTTGAGAGACCGCGTTTCAAAAGCTCGTCCTGCAGTGCGGAATAGACTTCCGCTCCCCAGCGGAGGGCTTCGGAAAATCTTGATGCTCCGGCAGGGACTATCATGAACTCCTGTACCTGTATGTTATTTTCTGCATGTTGACCACCATTTAGTATGTTCATAAGGGGCACTGGTAAAATGCGTGCAGATGTTCCCCCCAGGTAGCGGTACAACGATAACCCGCAGGAATCTGCTGCTGCGTATGCAGTTGCCAGTGATACCCCCAGCACGGCATTGGCCCCCAGGCGGCTTTTGTTTTCAGTCCCATCCAATTTTAAAAGCGCACTGTCAACAGCTGCCTGTTGTCGCGCGTTCATGTCCTTGAGGTGCTGTCTGATTTCTCCGTTGACCGATTCAACCGCACCGAGAACACCCTGTCCACGATAGCGCCCGCTGTCTCCATCACGCAGCTCATGCGCCTCTTTTGCTCCCGTACTCGCCCCGGAAGGAACAGCAGCTCTTCCAAAGGCTTGGTCGCTCAACAGCACGTCCACCTCCAGTGTGGGTCGACCTCGAGAACTCAATATTTCCCGGGCCTGAATATCGGAAATGGAAAATCTATTCCTCACAACTTCTCACCTCTCTATTTACCTGCACTCTCCTTAATTGAGTTAACCTTTTTTCGAAGCAAAGAGGTTCCTTCCATAATATCAGGCACCGGCAGCTGCAAGATCTGCAGTACAGTCACAGCAATATCACTGAGCCCGCCGCCTTCACGTAAAAACTGAGCTCCGCCGGCTCTGAACTGTCCACCAATTACCCAGCATGGGACTGGATTGGTTGTGTGTGCTGTGTGCGGACAGCCCTCGCTGTCGAGCATCTGCTCGGCATTCCCATGATCTCCAACCACCAAGACAATGCCATCCATCTGCAGTACGGTGTTGATTACCCGTTCTAGACACTCATCAACTTTCTGTACTGCCGAAACGGCTGCTGAATAGTCACCGCTATGCCCGACCATATCCGGATTAGCATAATTAACCACCGAAAACTTGAAGTTTCCTCTCTTCAAACCATCGATGACTTTTTCGGTGACCCCGTCAGCACTCATCTGCGGTTTTTGGTCGTAGGTGTCCACTGATGGCGATGGCACCAGGATTCGTTCTTCACCCGGGAATGGTTCTTCTCGTCCACCGTTGAAAAAATATGTAACATGGGCATACTTCTCTGTTTCAGCCACCCTCAGCTGGGGCAATCCCTGCTCACTGATCACCTGCCCCAAAGTATCGGACAAATCAGGTGTTTCAAATGCCACGGGATTGGAAAACTCAGCATCATAACGGGTCATCGTCACCAGGTCGGATGGGGGCTCCAATGGAGCAGCATTCACCCGGCTGCCCATCGGTTCCAGTAATGCTGAGCATATCTGCCTGGCTCTGTCGGACCGGAAATTAAAAAATAAAAAACCGTCATTTGAACTATAACCGCGGTACCCATCAATCACTGTGGGTTGTACGAACTCATCGTTTTCCCCCCTGCAGTAGGCCTGCTGCACCGCCTCAAACCCATCTGAGGCCTGCAGTCCCACGGCCCGCAGCACTGCCGCCAGTGCTCTATCAGTGCGGTCCCAGCGGTTATCGCGGTCCATAGCCCAGTATCTTCCCATTACCGTGGCCAGGTTAAACCCGGAATAGGCCCGCAGATGGTCATGCAGAATTTGCAGATACCGCATGGCACTCTGCGGAGGCACGTCCCGTCCATCCAAAAAGGCATGTACATTCAGCTTGCCGACACCATTTTTATCGGCCATTTTTAAAAGCGCTGTCAGATGATCGATGTGGCTGTGCACTCCACCATCAGATACCAATCCCATCAGATGCAGACAGCCGTCCCGTTTTCGCACCCGTTCAAACAGGTTGATAAATACTTCATTGTCGAAAAACGAACCATCGTCTAAGGCGCGGTTGATTCGCACGGGATCCTGAGGCACAATCCTCCCCGCGCCCAGATGCGTATGACCGACGTTGGAATTACCCATGTGACCTGGAGCCAGCCCCACGGCCTCTCCGCTGGCAGACAGCCGGGTTGCCAATCCCTCCCTGCTCAGTCGCGAAAGCGTCGGAGTTTCGGCCCGGGATACCGCATTGCCACAGCAGCTGTCCCGCAGCCCCAGGCCATCAATTACCACCAATATCAGCGGTCCAGATGAGCTCAAACTCACTACCTCCTCGCAATGACAGTTCCATCAAACGCTCAGATCAAACGGAGTCCACCTCATCAAGGCGTCCTGCCTCGCTCAACAGATCGAGGAAGGATTCTGCCTGCAGACTGGCACCACCGACCAGAGCCCCGTCCACATCGGGCAACCGTAAAAACTTTCTGACATTGTGGGCCTTTACGCTCCCTCCGTACACAATACGCACCAGTTCGGCGGAGCGGTCGTCAAGCAGATTGCAAAGCTCCTCCCGTAAATGCGAACACATATCCTGTACGTCCTCCTCGGAAGCTGCCTCTCCAGTACCTATCGCCCATACAGGTTCATAAGCAACGATCAGCCAGATGCGACTCTCCTCAGGTGAGGATAGTCGGCTTTCACAATCCTGCAGGGCGACGCGCAGCTGCTCAGCAGTCCTTTCGTGAGCACGTCCTTCCTCGCGGTCGGAAAGTTCTTCTCCCACACACAAGACAACTGAAAGACCGGCATCCCACGCCGCATGAACCTTCCTGTTGATCAGTTCATCATCCTCACCGTCGTAACGACGGCGTTCTGAGTGTCCGATTATCACGTATTCAGCACCTACAGACCGCAATGCCCGTCCAGAAATACCGCCGGTGTATGCGCCTCTTTGCTCAAAGTGACAATCCTGACCGCCAAGGTGCAGTGCAGTACTGCCCGAAAGTTCCTTTTCAACCTCACTCAGCAGAGGATGAGGTGGGAAAACAACCACTTCCATATCATTGTCTTGCCAGCCGTCAGCAAGATCACCTGCTAACTGACGCGCTGATTCTGCATTCTTGTTCATCTTCCAGTTGCCGCCGATCCATATACCCCGTTCTGGAGCCTTTTTTTGCAAAACTTCAACAGCTGGAAGCTGTTCACCGGCCAGAAACTGCAGCGAAGCTCCTCCTCCGGTGGAAACATGATTTATTCGAGAGGTAAGTCCCAGTTTGCTAAGCGCTTCCGAGGACTCCCCTCCGCCGACAACTGTCTGTGTAGAATCAAGTTCAGCTATTCCCTTTGCAATTCGCTCGGTTCCTCTGGCAAACTTTGCTATCTCGAAAATTCCCATGGGACCGTTCCAGAAAACAGTTTCTGCAGATTTGAGAGCCTTCAAATAGCGCTGAACCGTCCGCGGTCCAATGTCCACTATGGTCCAGCCCTCTCCCACCTCACTGCTGCTGGTGGCCCGTGTTGGTGCATCAGGGGAAATTGAGCGCGCTGTTATGACATCCAGAGGCATCAACAGATCGACATCCTGACGCTTGCTTTCGGCAATCAAACTCTGAACTTCAGGAACCATATCCTCCTCAACAAGACTGTTGCCCACTGAATGCCCCAGACACTTGAGGAAGGTATTAGCCAGTCCTCCTCCCAGCATCATCGAGTCCACTTTGTCCAGCAGTCCACGGCATATGCTGAGCTTATCTGAAATCTTGGCACCGCCGAGTACAGCTGCATAGGGACGCTCGGGAGAAACCCGCAGTCCCCCCAGAGCCCTGAGTTCTTCTTCCATAAGGAAGCCACCTACTGCTGGCAGAAATTCTGCCACTGCACAGGTGGAAGCGTGAGCCCGGTGTGCTGCCCCAAAAGCATCATTCACATAAATATCAACAGCACTGGCCAGCTGCCGGGCCAGAGCCGGATCGTTTTTCCTTTCTCCTGGTTGAAAGCGTATATTCTCCAACAGTGCTACCTCTGAAGGTTCAGTCTGGTGTGTAAATTCAACCAGTGCATCTTCAACAGAACCCGTCAACAGATTGACCGGTGCATCCAGAAGCTGACTCAGTCTTTCAGAAATCGGACGTAGACTGTATCGGGACACCGTCTGTCCCTTTGGTCTTCCCAGATGGGATACCACCAGGACTCGAGCCTGATGTTCGCGGAGGTACTGAAGAGTCGGCAGCACAGCCTTTATGCGAGAATCGTCACCAATACCTCCCTTATCAGAAATGGGCACGTTCAAATCGGCCCGCAGCAGTACTTTTCGTCCGTCCACAGAAATATCACGTACTGTTAAAACTTCCACACTATCACCCTCCTAACCGCGACGCCGCGTTCAGAGTTCAGGACCTATAACCTGTGAAATGACATCTACCAGCCGCGCGGCATAACCCATTTCATTGTCGTACCATGCAACCACCTTTGCCATTTGATCACCGACCACATGGGTAAACTCGCGGTCAACAACACATGAGTAAGGAGAGCCTACAAAATCACCGGATACCAGAGGTTCATCGCAAACACCCATTATTCCGGACAATCGTCCCTCGGCCTCCTCCTCCATGGCTTCATTGATGTCTTTTATCGTAACCTGCTTTTCAACCTGGACTGTGAGGTCCAGCAGGGATACTGTGGTCGTGGGAACACGTACCGCAAAGCCGTCCAGCTTGCCATCCAGATGAGGAAGAACTTCGCCAACCGCACGTGCAGCACCAGTGGTTGTGGGAATCATATTCACCGCTGCCGCCCGCGCCCTGCGCGGGTCCTTGTGAGGACCATCCAGAAGCTGCTGATTGGAAGTATAGGCATGAATGGTGTTCATAACTCCACTTTTAATCCCGAAATTTTCATCCAGTACCATGGATAGCGGGGCCAGACAGTTGGTGGTGCAGGATGCGTTAGAAATTATGCTGTGATTGTCTGGGTTATATTTGGCGTCGTTGACTCCCAGCACAACCGTCAGATCCACATCGGTTGCAGGAGCTGATATCAATACTTTTTCCGCTCCGCCTCCTGTGATGTGTTTTTCTGCCTGCTCACCGTCGCGAAACAAACCAGTGGATTCAACGACCACCTGTACTCCCACGTCGCTCCAGGGTATGTCAGCTGGATCCCGCTGGGAGAAAAACTCTATTTTCTCCCCATCAACCAGCAGACCACCATCGCATTCTTCAACGTCCACCGGGAAAGGGCCAAAGTTGGAATCCCTCCGCAGCAGATTGACAAATGTTTCAGTGTCCCACAGATCGTTAACTGCTACGACTTTCACATCATCATTCTCCACCGCCAGGCGGAGTACCTGTCTGCCTATACGTCCAAACCCGTTAATGCCAACCTTTACCATTAACCATTCGCCTCCTCAAAAACTTTCCTGAAAAGATAAGCAGGATCATGTTTAATCTACGATACCCTGCCAGATTTAACCTGCTCGCAATTGACGAGAAGTTCTTCAGCATCAAAAACTATATCCACCACATGAACATCTACTGCCTGTACACCAACGGAGGTCAGTTCTTCTACTGACTCTTTTATTTTCGACTGCACCTGCCGCAAACGATTTACCAGATCATCAGGTTCGTTCATGACCAAACTCAAAGATATGTGCACCTGGCCGTTGGCTCTACGGGCTACTGGAGGACTGACCGACTCAACACCCTGCATCTGTGTTAGTGAATATCCGGCAATTTCACCTAAAACCTGATCGGAAATAAAAAACTTTCCCATGGAACTGAATGTGGGCCGGACCACAGATTTCTCAAAAATCACCGGGCGCCTCAGCCGGGCTCCCTGATATAAAAGGCGCAGTGAGTTCATAATCCACCCCCGGAAAGTCTTCTTTACTTCAAAAGAAGGTGCCGGGATTACATGCCTTCCCAGATCCTTTCGGGCCCTCAACGCAGCTTCAATCTCCGATTTCGGCGCCATATCCTCAATACGCAGGTGACTGGTAGGTTCGGGCAGATCAAGAGACTCCACAATGCGATCGATCATTGCATCAGAAGTGGCCAACACCAAAATCCGGTGGGGGGATTCCTCTTCGATAGCCTGACGCACCTCATCGGCATGTTCAGGTTCACTGAATATAGCAGTCCTTACCGCAGCTATCCTGGTCGCCTCTGCCTTGGCTGACTTTCCGGCTACAATTCTGCTGCCGCGGATAAAGAGGCCATCATCAATGATATAATTGGTATTTATCTCTCTGGCCACAACCAGAGCCCGTTGGGACTTCCCAGTACCACTGCCCCCTACCAAAGCCACTACTTCCACTCTTTTCCGCCCTTCAGATCTTCATCAATAACTGGAGATACTGCGCTTTTGAAAGTTTTTACTGCAGAAGATTCCTCTGTATGGCCCTGCTCCTGTAATTTATCTATCAACTGTTCGAGGTCATCCACATCGAAAATCTCCTGCACCTGCGCGCGGACCGCCAGTGCTGCATCCGGTTCTTTATCCAGCACTTTTTCCCACAGCTGAGCTCCCTCTACGTGGTTGCCCTGCTGAAGTTCATACATACCCCGCATAAACATGGTTCCCAGATGCTCATCATCCTCGGCAGCCTGCTCGGCTTTTTGCAGATTCTGCTGCGCTTTATCGCTCCATCCTGCCTTGAGGCACACCAGCACTGCCCGGTTGTAATTCATTGGCTCCGAGGGGTTATTCTCAGCACTCTGCGAACACTCTTTGAGGGCCTCCTCATATCTTCCTTCATTCATCAGCACCAGAGCCCGGTTGGCGTGCAGCTGTTCCAGGTACGGGGTCCTTGCCTCCTCGGGAAGACTAGACGCTGCATCCATGGCCTTTTCCCAGCACTGCAGAGCAAGTTCTGATTTGCCCTGAACCCGGGCGGCCTGTCCCAGGTTGAAATGAGCATCCGGATGATCGGGCTGGGTTTCCAGTACTTTCTCCCATTCCCCACAGGCCCGGTCCAGCTCTCCACGGCGCGCATAGATTTCTCCCAGATTGACACGAGAATCGGTATCATCAGGTGTTATCTCAACAGCCTCTTTCATGTATTTCTCGGCCTCATCCAGCTGATTCTGGGCCAGGTACGAAAGGGCTATATTGACTCTGGGGATCGGGCTTTCAGAACCCATCCTCAAGGCTCTTTGGCCAACTTCAATGGCTTCTTCATACATTCCCCGGTCATGCAGCACTGCACACAAATTGTGATAAGCACGCAGATCATTTGGATTGATCTTCAGTACCTTGTTCCAGGCTTCCGCTGCTTCGATAGGTTTACCGGCACCAACATATGCCTCGGCCAGGCTGTGATAAGAACGGGGTTGATTGGGTTCCATCTCGCAGGCTTTCTCCAATTTTTCTATGGCTTCATCCCACCTGCTCTGCACAGTATATATCCAGCCCAAAAAATAATGTGCCGCCGCATAGTGTCCTGACGAATCTTCTGGTTCCGACGCAATAACCCGTTCCCATTCACTCTGAGCTGCATCCAGTTTACCCATTTCCGCGTACGCAACAGCGAGAAAATGTCGTGCACTGGTCATATCTGGATCAATTTTTATAGCCTTGGCAAATGCAGAAACGGCCTTATTGTGTTCGCCTTTTTCCATATACGCCAGACCCAGGTCATGATGAAGTCCGTTGTTGTCTGGATCGTGCTTCAACGCTTTCTTGTACTGCTTGATTATCTCATCAACATCCATCTGCTGTCCGTCAGCCGGCTGTTGATTCATTCCCGGCATCTGTTTCCCGTTCATTCTCCCACCTCATTTCAAAAAAATCTACAGGTACTTCCTCAATAAATTACCGATCATCTTCAGCGAAATCTTGTAAAAACTGCCGCGGGGTCAAAACCCCAATCCCAACTCTTTGCAAAGCAGAAGCGGTTACCCCTGAACCTCTGCGCAGCTGCTCCGAAAATGTACCGTCATAATGCTTCTGGGGTCCGCAGGAGGGACTGCGCGGCTTGAATACAGCCAGTTCTGCCCCCAGCTGGCACCCCAGTTTGACAGTTTCCCAGGCGCCCCGGCGGAAGTGATATGATAGGTCATCACCACAGGAATTCAAAACCCTGGCCCTGTGGTTCAGTACATCACACCCTGTACCCCCGGTGATCTCGGAAGGCAACCTCGGTGTGCACAAACCGCCCAGCTGCTCAGGACAGACGGCTACTGTACTTGATCCAGCTGTTTCATGCAGTCGGCGGTGATAACGGGGTCGGCCATCATAGGCACAGGCCGCACCCAGAAGGCACGCACTGACCAGCATCACCGGTCTGCATTTCACCTCTCAGTACACATCCTCACGGCGGTCAGACAGCAGGGGCATGAATTGTCGGGCCCGTTGGACCCGCTCCAGATCAATGTCCACTGTAACAAAAGTACAGTCGGGACCGGCTAACGCCAGCGTTTCCCCCTGTGGACCGACAGCAAGAGAATGGCCGACGAATATGTCATTCCCGGATTCTCCAAGTCTATTGCAGCCAATAACAAAACACTGATTTTCCAATGCCCGGGCCCGGATCAGTGTTTCCCAGTGGCCGATCCGCGGCTGAGGCCACTGGGCAGGTATGAAAATAATCTTTGCACCTTGTACCGCCAGACTCCTGGCCAATTCAGGGAAACGAACATCGTAGCAAATAATGGCTCCCGCTGTGACCCCATTAATGTCGAAGGTACTGCACTGTCTGCCTGCAGTGAAATGTTCAGGCTCCTGCATGAGATCTATCAGGTGAGTCTTTCTGTAAGTGTGGACCAGTTGGCCTTCAGGGTCAAACACGGCGCAGGTGTTGTAAACATCTTCACCCTGCAGCTCAGGCATGGTGCCGGCCACCAGCCAAAGATCCTTCTGGCGGGCCTGTTCACCAAGAAAGCGGCCTGTCGGCCCGTTTTCAAGTTCTTCTGCCAGGGCGCTGATGTTTCTTTCTCCCTCATATTCATCACCCTGCAGCCATATATAACTGGTACTCCAAAGTTCAGGCAAAACAGCTACATCGGCTCGATTGTCCCTGGCTCTTCCCAGCAGTTTTTCCACCATCTGCCGGTTTTTTGCTACCTCACCAGCCTTCATGTCCATCTGAATTAATGAAATCCGCAAACTAATTCGCCCCTCACTTTATAGTTGCTTTGTTTTTATCTTCGTGGTTCTCACTATCAGAATGGATTTCAGTTTTTCCCTTCCCCATTACCTTATTATAATACAGCTTTGAGGCTTTGGTCTAAAACACATACCATTTCTCTTTCATGCTGGTGGGGCATTGTTCACATGCCTCACGCTGCTTCAGCCACTACGTGGTTGATATCAGTGCCCCGCACGAACAAATTCCTGCAGCGGGAAAAAGCGATAATAAGATGGTCGGGCGCAAATGTATTCCCGACCATCTGGTTGTGAAAAAAAGCTTTTCTTATTCGGTCTCAGGAGCAAGAACCAGTGAGGTCATATTACCAAAAACGTAACTGGCCGGACGCACGATTATTGCAAAACCGGAAAAGCCCACAGAAATTTCTTCATCATTTAGTGTCGCCAGAGTCTGACCTGCGGAGAATTTTTCGCCAGGAGCAACTGCGGGTATAAACAGACCGTGTTCAGGCGGCTTCACCCTGCGGAGCTGCTCGCAGAATACAGGTTCGGGTTTATCGGCTGCACCGGGAAGGACATCAAGGAGGGTCAACATACGGTTCAAAGCCTCAACGGTCATATCTGCAGCACTGAGATCTATCATTCCCGAGCGTCCCCCTCCGGGAAGCTCAATAATAACGGAAGGAATTTCTTCTCTGCCAGCAGCCTCAACGAACAGCTGGCCTTCTGCCCCTCCGGACTGAACAGCTACGGGAATGTCCAGTAGTCCCGCCAGTTCTTCGGAAAATTCGTATTCCTCGTACTGGGCAAGGGTATAAGGGCTTCCCTGCGGACCGCAGCAGTGTAAATCCACAATGTAATCATGTTCTACAGCTGTATCATAAATATGATGGGCAATCCGCTGCGAGGGCGTTCCGTCCTCATCACCAGGGAAAATCCGGTTCATATCCTGTTCATCAAATGGCGAGGTTCTCCTCATCCGCCTGAATGCAGCTGGATTAGCGCGAGGAATGATGGTTACCTGTCCCTCAAGACTGGCATCCTGCAGCTGATTAAGGAGCTCAAATGCAGCATGCTGCCCGGTCATTTCACCACCGTGCAGACCGGCAGTGATAAGCACCTTTGGATCTCCTTCTCCCAGGCGATATACTTCAATGTCCTGAGTGACAACATCTTTTACAGTTATCAATTCCTTCTGCATGTAATCTCTCCTTTCAATGTTTTAAAACTGCTATCTGAAAAATCGCATCCGGGGAGGAATGAAACGGCACACACCTGAAGGAATGTGCAGGGCAACAATGATCGCTACAAGTAGGAAGGCACTGAGAAAATCAACCCGAACCCGAAAAGGCTCATCGGACCTACCGGCCTGGTGAGTCCGCCACAGAAGTTCCAGACCAAAAAGAATAATAATTATTGGCCAAAACCGCTGCATACCCTGTCGTAAAATTGGATTCCCAAAAACATTCTCCATCAGCAGCGCAGAACCCAGCAGTATCAGGGTGATTGATAGAGTAATTATTCCCACGGATTCTTCTCGAACTTGCTCCATAAGTGAACACCACCCTTCGGCGATCCGTCGACATGATTATAGCACATGAACAGGTGGGTATCTCTACCCGACCTCATCGGTTGAGAAGGTCGGGATGCGGCACGCGGATGTGAATTATCTGTTCATCAGATGGAACTTTCGTCGTACGCAGAAAAACATCCGGGCCGTCAATATCCTGATAGCCGGAAATGGCCTCCCCCTCAACATTGATTTTTTCCATAACCTCAGGTGATGCAAATATCCCGGACTGTCCATGAAAATCCAGGTCCAAAATGCTGCCGGTAAGCATGGGGTTCACCGCATATGGAAACAGTCCCACATTAACGGCCTCAGCAGCACTGAACAACCACTCTTCCTGCTGCCAGGGTTCCCAGGGCACAGGATTTGCGCTGGGCTGCAGCAGGATCTGAACTCCATTGTCATGCAGATGCCTCCATACCTGGGTCCTGAAAGCATCCAGGCATATAGCTGACCCCAGGGTTCCCAACGGGGTATCGATTGGCTGCAGGCCACCTACCTCTCCACTGCTAAAATCCAGACCTTCCGGGCCCTCCAGATCTATCAGATGAGTCTTACGAGCCACCCCCAAAACCTGACCACGGGGACCAAAAACCACACTGACATTATAGACGTTTGTCCGGTCTGAGGCTCGTTGTTCATCCGGCGATCCCGGTACATCAGCAGGCACATATTCGGCCATCTGAGCGTCAGTAAGTGCTGCCGTACCGGCAGCCAGATAAACACCGTGTCTGGATGCTGCTTCAGAGAAGGTGTCGAAATAGATCTGTGCCATCTGCTGTTGTCTGGCCAGAAACAGTGCCCGGGCCCAGCTGACCCTCCTTCGGGATTTTTGAAAAAGCACACCAGTCAAGTTGCCGCGGACCACATTTTCTATCCCTTCCTCCAACGTATCAGCCTGTTCTACCGATTCGTGGTTGTCCGCAACAACAGCGAGCGTACCCACATTTTCTGGAAACACCACCAGGGTGTCGTCAGCCAGCTGTGTTTTCTCCGCTGCCCGGTCCATCAACCTCATAATCGTCTGCCTGAAAGACACATCATCGCGGTATGAATCCAGGCGGGCCCGCATCTGCACGGCCACCAGGTTGATTGTTTGCGGCTTCTCAGACGGTTGCCCAATATCAGCAGTTGCAGAAGGACGCTCAACTGACCCATACCCACAGAAGGCCACCGATACCATCAACAACAGCATCAGCACAGCAAGGCGAATCTTCCTCACCAATTACTTCACCTCCTCCAATATCGCAGGGTCTTGCAAAACATAATCTAATTATTTCAATTTTCAACTTCACAGTGTCAATTACCTGCTTAAAAATTCACTCCATTCACATAAGCCACCAGCAATTTCACTCCCTGCCAGTGAAAAAATTTGCCGAGATATGTATCATGTAAGTGTAAATCACCTTGAGATACTCCAAATATGCTAAAATTATGTAAACAAAAAGGGGTTTTGGAGTTAATGAACACTCGATACTTAATGGCAGCTTCAATTATTCTGATCTTCGCTCTTATCAGTGCAATTGGATTCATACACGTGTTTCCCGGGGAGACAGCCCCGGCGGAGCCCATAGACAATGGCTCCGATGAAGATAACTCTTTTGAGCAGACTCCTCTGGTGGCCGATTATATCTTAACCGGAGGTAAAGTCATCGATGGAGTTTCTGATGAACCATATCAGGCTGATGTGGCGGTCAAGAATGGACGCATTATTTTTGTGGGTCAGGCTCCCTCCGAAATCATCGGAGAAGAAATCGATGTCAGTGGTTTGATAGTTGCCCCTGGCTTCATAAACAGCCACTCCCACACTTACGAGATTATCCACGAGTACCGTGGTGCCAAAGCAGCCCTCAGGCAGGGGATAACCACAGAAGTGGGAGGAGTAGACGGACGCTCACCATGGCCCATCGATGAACACTTTAAATGGATTCAGAAACAGGGTGTGGGAGTAAATTACGCCCTGCTGGCAGGACAGGGAACCATTCGTGCCCGGGTAATAGGCTATCACGACCGGGCTGCTGCCACCCCGGAAATTGAGTTGATGCAGGAGAAGGTGCGTCAGGCCATGCGGGAAGGTGCCCTGGGACTTTCCACAGGTCTTGAATACGTGCCGGGCTCATACACCCCAACCGCAGAGCTGATAAGCCTGTCGGAGGCAGCCGCCGAATACGATGGCGTTTACGTCACACACATGCGGAGCGAAGGAGCAGAAATCCTGCAGGCCATTGGAGAATCACTGATCATAGGTGAAAAGGCAGATATTTCAGTGGGAATATCTCATTTCAAAGTGGTGGGGCAGCAGAACTGGCATTTATACGACGAGGCCATGGAGATGCTTAATGAAGGCTTGGCGAGCCTGCAGAAAGATGGAAACACTCTGTGGTACGATGTCTACCCCTATCTTTCACCTGATTATGCAGCGGACATGTCGCTGGCAGCAGTCTACCAACAGTATCCGGCAGAATTCATTACTCCCAAGATACCCCAGATGCAAACAGGAGTTGATGAAAAACAATCATCCGAGGGCCGCCATCCAGATCCGATAGCGGGTGAGTATACCCTGGCGGAACTGGCTGAACAATCAGGTGTTACACCCGGGGTAAAAGCACAAGAAATTCTCAATGAGCATCCCGGGGCTCGTGCCAGGGTAATAATGGTCAGCGAGGAACAGCTGGCGGAAACATTGACCTGGCCAAATGCAGTCATAGCCAACGATGCATCTGCCCGCCCGCCTATGGACGAGGAGCTGGCCCGACGACGCCACCCCCGGGGTTGGGGAACGTTCCCCCGGATTCTGGCCCGTTATACCGGCCCGGACAAGCTCTCCCTTACCGAGGCGGTGACGATGATGACTTCCAAGCCAGCAGAATATCTGCAGCTACCCCAGCGGGGAACTATAAAGAAAGGTTACTGGGCCGATATCACTGTATTTTGTCCGGATACTGCAGCAGATACGGCCAGTTTCACCAATCCACAGTCGTACCCTCAGGGGATTGAGTACGTATGGGTAAACGGCGAAATGGTTCTCCGCAGCGGAGAGATAGTGGACGGTGTTCTGGCTGGACGGGTAATTACCGGCCCGGGCACTACTGAGGACTATCAAGGCTCAGACCGCAGATTCGAAAACCGTTGAAAGTCTGACTATCCTGCCACCTGTCCGACTGCAGTGAACTATCTGTAAAAATATTAATCTGTGTGGTGCCGCCGATGCAGTTCCCGACACACATCTGCTAAACTGTGCTGTAGATGAGCCAAAAGCACCAGAGAATGAAACCACAGGTCAGCCATTTCCTCAACAAATCCCGGTTGTTCCACTGTCAATGCAGACAGAGTTACCTCGGTGTTTTCCTCACACAGCTTGCGCACCATGTGCCGGAGCCCTTTATCTTTAAGGGAAGCCACATAAGAGTTTTGTGGCATTTCTGCCAGGCGGGAAACAATTATTTCATACAGATGATTGAGAAACTCCACTCCCACCTCCTGCCGCCCGGACGAGCCTCCAGACAGAAAACGATGAAAACAGGAGTACTTCCCTGTATGACACGCCGGCCCCGCTGGTATTACCAGGTAAAGCACTGCATCTGCATCACAGTCAACCCTGATATCCACAACTTCCTGTAGGTTCCCGGAAGTCTCGCCTTTTTTCCACAACTGATCCCTGCTGCGGCTGTAAAAGTGCGCTTCCTTCAGCTGGCACGTCAACCGCAGCGCCTCTTCATCAGCATAGGCCAACATGAGGACACTTCTGGTCTGCTCATCCTGTACGACTACGGGAATCAGCCCTCTCTCATCGAAGGTGAGCTGCTCAAAATCAATGACTTCCATCTTATTTTTCATCCAGTTCAGACAGAAAACGTTCAACCTGGCCAACTGTATATTCACCGAAGTGAAATATTGAGGCAGCCAGCACTGCGGAAGCACCAGCATCAAGCGCTTCTGCCATATCATCAGGAGTCCCCGCTCCGCCCGAAGCTATGACCGGTACATCCACTGCACAGGAGATTGCGGACACCAGAGCCAGATCGTAACCATCCACCGTACCGTCACGATCGACACTGGTCAGCAGTATCTCTCCGGCCCCCATCTGCACCAGACGCTGTGCCCACTCTACTGCACCGCGACCGGTGGGTTCTTTGCCTCCCCGAACACAGACTTCCCACTGGAGATCACCCTTGTTAACACGTGCGGCATCGAGGGCAACGACTACTGCCCTGCTTCCCAGGGCGCTGGATAAATCACAAATAAGCTGAGGATTGCTTACTGCAGCTGAACCAACCGAAACCTTGCTTGCACCCGCACTTATGGTTTGAGTGGCGCGCTCTACTGAATTTATGCCTCCTCCGACAGTCAATTCAGCGGTACAGGTGCTGCCAACCTCCCTTACCACACCGAGATCCGGACCGCGATTTTGCTTCGTTGCGGTAATATCCAAAAGGACCAGCTCACGGGCACCCTGGTTTTGATATTTTCTGGCCAGCTGACCCGGGTCACCAACGACCTGTATTGACTCGAACTGTACTCCCTTGACTACCTGCCCATCCCGTACATCCAGGCACGGAACGACCCTTTTATCCTGTTTCTCCCCCATCATTATTCCTCTTCCTTTCTTTCTCCATCTCTGACAAAACCCACAACTTCTTTCAGGCTGAGCGAACCGTTGTAAAGAGCCCTTCCCAGAATCACTCCAACCAGGTTGGGGTATGTGCACTTCATCTGCTGCAGAGCAGCGATGTCCTGCAGGGTGGATACTCCACCTGAAACCACTACTTCTACCTGCTGCTGCAGCACCGATTCTGTCAGGTTCAGGTCCGGTCCGTTCATCATCCCATCACTGGAGATATCGGTCACGATAATTCGCTCAATGCCCACTTCACGCATGGTTTTTGCGAAATCCTCTGCAGTCTTTGTGCTTTGAACCTGCCAACCTTTAACTGCCAGTTCGCCATCCCGGCAGTCACAAGCGGCGGCTACTCGTCCCGGCCATTTTTGGGCCAATTCCCCCACCTGCCGGGGAGACTGCACTGCCCATGTGCCCACGATGATCTGCTGTACGCCAGCTCTCAACAGACGTTCGGCTGCCTGCTCATCGCGAATCCCACCGCCCACCTGCAGCTCAATACCGATCTCCAGCATCTTTCGTACTATCTCCAGGGTACTGGAGGCCCCTTCCCGGGCTCCATCCAGATCAATCAGGTGTATTCTGTCCGCATCTGCCCGATGCCATTTTTTCGCTGTAGCCACTGGAT
This sequence comes from uncultured Clostridia bacterium, assembly GCA_964599275.1. GTDB lineage: Bacteria > Bacillota > Sulfobacillia > SLMV01 > SLMV01 > PUMD01. The sequence goes on along the minus strand of CAZRFK010000007.1, from coordinate 24,198 downwards.
CATCACTGAAAACTTCCACATCAGCAAAATCTCCCTGACGCAGCCGCACGCAGCGGCCATCCAGGATATCAACCGCCGGATATATCTCCATCCAATTCCCCTCCTCAATTCAACACCTGAGACTCCCCTTTGTTGAAGGGATGTTCTGCTCAGAATCCAGTTTCAAAGTCGCCTGCTTCAAAGATCTCCCCAGTGCCTTGCTGGCAGCCTCCAACAGGTGATGACAGTCGGAACCGGCCTCCCTTTTCACGTGCAGCGTGGTTTTGGAATGGGCAACAAAGGCCCGTAAAAACTCCCGGAAGTGATCACTGTGAAAACAACCCCAGCTGCGAGGCGGTAAATCCAGGTGGTATCCAAGATAAGATCTCCCACCCACATCTACATAAACTCCAACCAGTGCATCATCCATGGGAATTACCGCCTGACCGAACCGCTGTACAGGCTCTGCATCAAAAGCTCTGGAAAAAGCTCTCCCGAGACAGATGCCCACATCTTCGATCAGATGGTGAGCATCAACCTCAAGGTCTCCGCGGGCCTGGACTTTTAAATCGAGTCCCCCATGCAGGGCGAAAGCGTTCAACAGGTGATTGAAAAAACCAACCTCAGTATCGCACCTTATATTGCCGCTGCCGTCGAGCGCAACTTCCACATGGATATCAGTTTCTGATGTTTGTCGCTGACAATTACCCTCACGCAATTGACCAAACTCCCTTCAAGTAAAAAAGTGCTGTTTTTGGCTCTGCAACTGATGCTCTCTCATCAGCGTGGATCTCCCATTCTTCGCTGCACTGACTCAGCATGAGCATCCAGGCCTTCCGCGCGGGCCATCACTGCTGTGGGTCGGCCCAGCTCCTCTAACCCAGAAGGGCTGACTCTCAGAACGTTGGTAGATTTGAGAAAATCAACCACCCGCAGCGGGGAAGCAAACCGTGCGGTCCGTCCGGTTGGAAGTACGTGATTTGGTCCACCGGAGTAATCCCCCAGCGCAGGAGCAGTTTCCCTGCCCAGAAATACCACGCCGGCGTTGCTGCACTGCTCCCAGTCCTGGGTAGGTATTTCAGTCTGTACGCTGAGATGCTCAGGAGCCAGTGCATCAATGCAGCGGTAAAGCTCACCTGAAGGAGCAACCACCGCTGCCCCATCTGCGCAGGAACTCTCGATTATTTCTGACTTGCTGAACTGCTTCATCTGTCTGCGCATCTGCTTTTTGATTTCCTTCACCTTATCTTCGCTGGTACAGAAAAGATAAACGCCTGCATCAGCATCATGTTCAGCCTGAGCCAGAAGATCAGCAGCCACAATTTCGGCATCAGAAGATTCATCACACAGTACTGCCAGTTCAGATGGACCAGCCAGGGAGTCAATTCCAACCACGCCATAAACCAGCCGTTTGGCCGCCACCAGGTATCTGCCTCCTGGACCAACGATTTTATCTACCCGGGGAACGGTCTGAGTACCCCAGGTCATGGCGGCAACTGCAGCGGCACCGCCAGCCCAGAACAGTTTCGTAATTCCCAGCATTTCAGCGCAGGCCTTGACGATCATCTCCTGTTCAGAATTCTGTACAGGGGGCGTACATACCACTATTTCTTTTACTCCCGCCACCTGAGCGGGAACTGCCCCCATGATGAGGGAGGATATGTACCGGGCCTGCCCTCCCGGCATGTATACACCCACCCGCTTCAGCGGGCGCACCACCTGACCTACCAGCGTGCCTTCTGCGCGCAGGTCAAACCAGTCTTCGGACATTTCTCGCTGATGAAATCTACTGACATTATCGATTGTGGTGGACACAGCATCGCGCAGTGATTCATCAATGCGCTCGGCAGCACAGCTGAAGGACTTGGGATCAGCCTGCAGGCCCTCAGGTTGTAGATTTACGCCGTCAAATTCCTGCGAGTGCCAAAAAAGTGCTTGATCTCCTTCAGCCCTCACCCTGTCGATGATCTTCTGTACCTGCTGTGTCAGCTGGGGATTCATCCCAGCCCGGATATCTTCTTCGAGCAGTTCACCTGTAAATTGGTCGGCACTCAAAATTTTCAGCATTTCCTTTCCCCTTTCTCATCACCGGCTGCATGCAGGCTGGCAACAATCCCGCCGATCCGCGGATTCGTTTTCAGACTGACTCTGTTGGCCAGAAGCCGGGCGCTGCTGTCAGCTACCTTTTCTACCTCCACCAGATGATTGGCCCGCAGAGTAGAACCAGTTGCCACCACATCAACTATAATCTCAGAAAGACCGGTCAGGGGAGCCAGCTCAACACTGCCTTTGAGCGGTATGGTACGGCACGAAATCCCCTTTTGAGAAAAATGACTCTCGGCCACTGCGGGATATTTGGTTCCTACTCGAATTGGATGGTTCAGACTGGCGTAAAAATCATCAGGTCCTGCGAACTGCTCGTACTTACTGCGGGGCGCAGCCACTGCCAGGTGACACCGCGACCTGGCAAGGTCGTACACCTCAAAAACATCCATGTCCTGCTCCAGCAGTACATCTTTTCCGGTTATCCCCAGGTCAGCCACTCCTTCTTCCACGTAGGTGGTTACATCTCCGGGGCGCACCAGAAGTAAACGCACCTTATTATTCTCATCTTTGCGCACCAGGCTCGGGGTTTCTTCATCTATGTTCCCACAGTAAAGCTCGGTCCTGCGCAGAAATTCTTCAGCAGCCGCAAGCAGTCTACCTTTGGGAACAGCAATGGTCAGTTCCTTCAAGATCAATGCCTCCCGTCCGGCACTCTGACAAAGTCACTGCAATCATCAACAGCAGGTTCTGAAATCTCACCAGGTATCAGCGATATGGTTTGCTGTTCACCGCTGTCCCCCACCATTATCATCCGATCAAAACCCCGTTCACGTGCACAGGATGCGGCACTGTCCACCGTGGGGAGTTGCTCGAACAATCTTATCACAGTGGGAATTGAACGTCGTCGGAGCTTTCGGCCGACCTCAACACTCTTTTTCGCCCGTTTTTGAGAGCCAATCACTATACATGAGGGTCGCTGCGGTTTATCTTTTTTCTGTCTTGTAGAAACAAGGCCCACCACCACATCCAGATTGACAGCAAACCCTACCGCTTCTTCGGGCGGACCAAAATGACCTATCAGCTGATCATAGCGCCCTCCCCCTGCCAACACCTCACCGCTTTCGCAGCAGTAAATCTCAAATATGGAACCTGTATAATAGGGCATCTCGCGGACCAACGATAGATCAAGTCTGAAACTGTCTTCGGGAAGATAAGCTGTGAGATACCCCAGCATCCTCTGTAATCTGTCTACCGATTCACCAGAGACTCCCTCCGCAAAAAGCTCATCCACAACATCATCGCATCTGGGCATGTCTCCAGAAGGCAGCAGTAGATTTTTCAGGTTGTCTTTATCCCCGAGTTGCTGGTTTATGGTCACCAGATCTCTGTTCCTCAGCGCAGTAATCATCTGCTGCAGTTTATCTTCAGCAAATCCCATCTGCTTGAGAACGGCTTCCAATACAGCCATATCGCCCACATTCACCTGCATATTGTCAAATCCCAGTTGTTCTAAAGCATCCCAGGCCATGGCAATCATCTCGGCATCCGCCTGTGGACTGGATTCACCAATCAACTCGACACCCGCCTGCAAAAATTCTCGTTCGGATACGATCCGCCGCTGACCCGGCCTGCAGAAAAGACGGCTCAAATAGCAGATCCGCAGAGGGCGCTGCAGCTGCTGCCACTTCGTCCCCGCCCGTTGAGCAATTGGTACGGTCATATCCGGCTTCAAAAACAGCACACGCCCCCTCTCGTCGATGACCTTGTAAAGATCGCCCCACAGATCATTCCACTCGCGGAATGTTTCATGCCCCAACAGGGTGGAAAGACCCACTTCACTGTAACCCCAGGAAGAGAAAACTTCCCGCAACTGTTCTCCAATTTTTCGCGCATCAGCCCAATCTGTATCCAGTTCTGTCCAGTCAAAGGACATATACATCACCTCAGTTTCGATTTGCTCTATGCTTTAATGCTTTACTGCGTTAAAGTGATAAAGTGCAACATGGCTAATCCTAATGAAATGCAGGCCACATGTCAACCGCAACCCGCGACAAATCTATATTTAACCAGAGGGAAATAGGATTCCATTGATCAGAGGGCTGTGTGATCTGAAGCCATGGGGGAATTCTCTGAGGATAACCACACAAACAGATCCACGTTAGAACTGAATCTATGCAGGCGGGAAAAGACATTCACTCAGGAGTATTAATCTTCCTCCATCTCATCGAGTCTATCGATGGCCATATGGTAACCATCTGCTCCATAATCCAGGAACCGTTTTATACGGCTGATGGTCGCAGAACTCATTCCTGTTTCCTGAACTATTTCTTCATAGGTGCACCCTTCAGAAAGCAGCTGAGCCACCCTGAACCTCTGCGCCATAGCCTGAATTTCCTTTACAGTGCAAAGATCTTCAAAGAATCGATAGTGTTCTTCCAGAGTTTTTAGAGACATAATCGCCCGAAATAATTCATTGACCTTCTGTTCCTGAAGTCTTTCATCAAAACTCATCAGAACCCCTCCTCCTAAAGACTACTGCGGTGAGCCGACTGCAGCAATCTTTGTAACTGTATGGACATTATACCACCGCACAGAACCTGCTGCACAACAGATGGGCAGATGACGGCTGCTGTCCCATTGACATATTATCCCTGCACAGTCTACTATGACAGCGTACAGGTGGCAGGGTTACCATCGCTAGTTCTTCGACTGGGGAGGTTTTGAGATGACTTCTTATGTGTGGTTCGCAATTGCTGGTATATTTGCCGTAACCAGTGTGATTTCATTTACAGCAGGTAAAAAGACAGAAGCAGTCAGCGATTTGCTGGTATTACCTCTGTTTGTAATCCTGGGCCTGGAATATCCTCCGATAGAATTTGATGCTGGCACATTCATGATGGGATTTGCAGCTCTTTTGGCAGCTGTGGGAGTTTTCATGCACAGCAGGCGGTTTTTTGAGATGTTAAAAAAAAGCGACGATTCCTGAATCAACTTTACCGTCCATCATCCCCGGTTAAAAGTAGAAACAGTCCTTCTGCTGTACTTCACAGCAAAAAAACTACCCCATCTGTTCTATTACTTCGGCAGCCAGGTGTAAGCTGTCCTGAGTCCACGCTGGAAGTTCATCCAGGCACCGCGCCTTTTCATATTCTAACCACTTTACTGCGCTGATTTCACTGCGATCTTTTGCGTAAGCCTGTCCGCTCAGATATCGACACAGAAAAACTACATCCACCGTGGGTTTTTTGTCAGCATAAAACAACTTACTTTCCAGATATACCATGTCCGGATGTACGGAAATGCCAACTTCCTCATCAACCTCCCTCTGCGCAGTTTTTTCCAGGATGTCTCCACCGGGATTTTCTGGTTCTACTTTCCCTCCCGGTAAACTCCATATGCCGGGCATGTAGTCCTCATCTTCACTTCTTTTCACAAGAAGAACTTTATCGGAGCGCAGAACAACGACCTCAACGTTAACGATCATTCACCAATTCCCTCCTGCCAACGAAAAATGTGCTCAGCCGACCTGCTGTCTGTGGTTTTCGGGTCAGAGGTTTCATTGTCCTGTCTGCAGGGATAAAACATCATTTGAAGAATTCTGGCATACAGGAGGTGGCGAATAAGTGAAGCAATTTGAACCACAAGATTTGTTAAAACTCAAGTCAATAACCTCGGCGGGGATATCTCCCGGCGGAGAATCGGTAGTTTTCACCCTCAAGTGCTACAATCATGAGGAAGAACAGTTTGAAACCAGCTTGTACTCAGCTGACAAAGAAAAAACGGCGAAACTCACCCGGGGCACCAGCGACAGTCGTCCGACCTGGTCTCCTGACGGGCGGGAAATAGCCTTCGTCGCCAGGCGCTCGGATAAACAGCAGATTCATCTCATCAGACCGGACGGAGGGGAAGCCAGAACCCTGGAAACCAAAAAGGAACCAGCTTCTGCGCTGCACTGGTCGCCTGATGCAAAACGCATCGCGTTCGCTGCAGTGGTGGAACAGGAACCTGATTCCCCCCGCTATAAGGCAGAACCGCAGGAGGTTCTTCCGAACAGCGATGAAAATGAAGATTGCAAGGAAAGCGATCATCCCCGGGTGATAACCGAACTGCATTACCGGACCGATACTACGGGTTTTACCCATAACAAAAGAAAGCAGATCTTTGTCGTTGACATCGAAAAAGAAGATACAGAGCAGCTTACCCATGAATTTGTGCGTCATGACAAGATATGCTGGCATCCCAGTTCGGACAAACTGGCCTATACCGTCCGCCACTACAACTCTGAATGCATTGTCTGGACCAGTACTGTGCACGAAATAGACCTTCGCACCGGTGCAAAGACCACCATTTGCAAATGGGACGGTACCATTTCCGCTATCAGCTACTCACCGTGTGGACGCTGGCTGGCCCTGTCAGCAACTGACAACTCAGCTCCACAGGGGTGCGGCAACAATCATCTCTGGATGCTGGACACCCACGATCAGACGCTGCCGGCAGAGACAGACAACCTGACCGATCTCCTGGATGATGTGGACCGTTCGATCATGGGGGATTTCTGCTGGTCTCCTGACGGAAAACAAATTTATCTGAACATAGGCGATTCTGGCCGTATTCTGGCGCATGCCCTGAAGTTCACTTCTGAAAGCAAAACCAGCGGAGAACTGGAAAAACTGGATATCGCCCGCGTGGGCGTAATATCCGGGATTGATGTGGCTTCTGAAACCGGAACTTTGATGTATCTGGCTGAAGATTTTACCAACCCGAAACAGATTTTCATTCAGGCGCCTTCTGACAGCAGCGAAAATGCCCGTCAGCTGACCAATATAAACGAAGACTTTCTCAATGATTACGAGCTCCTCCAGCCGGAGACCTTCACCTATCCGGGACCCGATGACCTGCAGATACAGGGATGGATGATTAAACCCGCTGGATACACCGAGGGCCGACGCCATCCCGCTGTGCTTTCGATACACGGTGGCCCAAACGGAGCTTACATGGAACGCTTTTATTTTCAGTTTCAGATGCTGGCCCAGGCTGGTTACTGCGTACTGTTCACCAATCCCAGGGGAAGCATCACTTACGGAGAGGAGTTTGCCAGGGGAGTGGTAACTGACTGGGGAGGAAAAGACTTCGCCGACATCATGGCCGGCGTGGACTGGGCTGAACAGCAGGGCATTGTAGATCCCGGCAGACTCGGAGTAATGGGCTGGAGTTACGGTGGATACATGACTTTGTGGACCGTTACCCAGACTGACAGGTTCTCCTGCGCAGTCGGTGGGGCTACCATCTCCAACATTTACTCCCTGTGGGGCACCAGTGATATAGCTGCAGTCTATAATGAACATCTGATGGAATCCCCAGCTTTTGCGGATGAGGAACTGTACATGCAGAGATCTCCAATGCGTCACGTGAGCAATGTGGACACTCCCCTGCTCCTGCTGCACGGTGAGGCAGATGTCAGAACCCCTATCGGCGAATCAGAGCAGTTTTACGCCGCTTTGAAACGGCTGGACCGGGAGGTAGTCTTTGTGCGCTATCCCGATCAGCACCACGGCTTTAAAGACCCCGACTTTACTGTTGATAGGTGGACCAGGACTCTGGCCTGGTTCGACCATTATCTTATGGCCGAAAGGAGCCAAAAATCTTGACTTTTGATGTTCTGATCTGCGGCGGAGAAGTAATTGACGGAGAAAACAATCCTCCCAAACAGGTTGATGTGGGCATCACCGATGGAAAAATAGCTGCTGTTGGTGATCTGAGTTCTTCACAATCAGGTCGGACCGTTGATGCATCGGGTAAAGTGGTCAGCCCCGGTTTCATAGATATGCATTCTCATGCTGATTCCACCATTCACATCTACCCTTCGGCGGAAAACTTTCTCTTTCAGGGGGTCACCACCACGGTAACCGGAAACTGCGGTTTTGCTCCGGCACCGCTGACTGATTATTACGCGGCGGGTTTCTGGGAATGGAACTGGTGGGAAGAAGTGAACCCGAGGAAATACGACCAGGAGCCCATCGCCGACCTGGAAAAGGTACGCAGAGCCATGCAAAAGCATGAGGGCGCTGACATAGAATGGGATACGTTTGCAAGCTTTTTGGAGTATTTGAAGGAACAAGGAACGTCAATAAATATGGCTCCACTGCTGGGGCACAACACCATCCGTACAGCTGCAATGGGGCATGATTACCGGCGGCATGCCAATCAGGATGAGATTGATCACATGAAATCTCTGGTCCGGGAAGGTATGCAGGCAGGGGCCATTGGCATATCAAATGGCCTGGATTACGCTCCCGGCGCCTTTGCATCCCGTGAGGAACTGGTGGAGGTAGTGGGGCAGGCAGCAGATTGTGACGGGATTTTTGCCACCCACTGGCGGAGGACAGGTCTGCGGCAGGGAACTGGATCACCCGTCATGATCCGCGGTCTGACCGAAGCACTGGAGATAGCTTCAGAAGCTGAGGCCGAGCAGGTGCAGATTTCCCACCTGCTACCCGGCTACGCAGTATTCCCCAATCCACCAGGCCAGCTTAGAAAAGCTTCTGCAGAGTTAACCATAGAACTGCTGGAGGAAGCAATTGATGAGGGGACCGAGGTATATTGGGATGTTATTCCCAACACCAGCGGTGGAGTGATAAGCAGCCGGTATCTGGTAAACCTCTTGAGCCCCTGGCTCAAACAGGCAGAAACCCCGGAAAGATTCGCCCGCAATCTCTGTGCGCCGGACCTTCAGGATGAAATACGTGAATACCTCGAGTCGGGTAATTGGTATACCCTGAACCCGGTGAGCAATCCCGGTTGGGCATCTGGCATACTCATCAGCCGCCATGTAAACGACGACCTGGTAGACAGAACCCTGCAGGAGATAGCTGACGAACGGAGCGAAGATGCCCTGTCAGTTCTCTTCTCGGTGTTGATCGAGGATCCTTATACACGTAGTTTCCCTGCATCCGGTTCAGCAGAAGGGCTGAAAGTGTTCATTGAACATCCCCGCACAACTATTGGGCTGGATACTTTCGCATTCGATACCACCTATGAAGTCACCTCACCGCCATTTTATCTCCCTCACCCTAACACTTACGGGGGAATGCCCCGGTTTTTCAATGAATTCGGAATTCCTCAGCTCGGTCTGCAGGAGGCAGTACATCGGGTTACCGGTTTACCGGCCGATATACTCGGACTGAAAAACCGCGGTAAAATTGCCCGGGGGTGCTGGGCAGACATTGCCATATTCTCCCCCGATGCATACAACGGACAGGCAGATTTCGCCGAACCCAGACAGTATGCTCAGGGAATTGATTATCTGCTGGTTAATGGAAAGTTCTCCATTGACGGGGGCACGCTGACAGATGACAAGAGTGGAAGAACAATAACTCGTTAAAAGCCGGAAGATAAACCATAAGGTACAACGCATAAAAAGAAAGATTCGGGGAGGGTCAAGCGATCCTCCCCTTCATTTCAGTTTTTACAGGTCTGCACCCGTTTCTTCAATCACCACTTGTCTGAAAGCCTTCTTCAGTTTCGCAGCCACTGGACCGGGTGAACCATCCCCAATAACCTGTGAATCTATCTCCACAACCGGCATAACTTCACAGTAAGTATCGGTAAAGAAAACCTCGGAGGCATCCATCATCTCCTGCACGGTGAAGGATTTCTCCACGTACGGTAGATCCAGCTTTTCGGCGCATTCCAGTGCCGTTGCTCGACTGATGCCCGGTAAAACACTGTGATCCGTGGGGTGGGTTCTAATAACACCGTTTATCACGCAGAATACATTGGACACGGCCCCCTCGGTAACCTTGCCGTCGTCTTCATATAAAATGGCACCGTAACCACCCCGATTGATCGCATATGTTCGGGCCATGATATTGGGAAGCAGCGTGGTAGCTTTTACATCTCTGCGCGCCCAACGCTGATCCGGCTGGGTGAAAGCACGGGAACCCTTCTGATACTTGCTCTCATCGATCTCTTGCATTTCCTGCACAGTAGCAATGACTACGGGAGTCAGATCATCGGGTATAGTATGCTCACGAGGTGCTACTCCTCTGGTTACCTGCCAGTAGACGAATGCAGTGTCAATTTGAGCACGCTCAATCAACTCATTTAATACTGCTTCGAGGTCACCGGCTGCCTCCAGATTCAGATTGATTACTTCGGCCCCTCTGCGCATACGGTCCAAGTGTTCTTTTAACCTGAAAGGCTTGCCATCATAAAGACGGACCACCTCATACAGGCTGTCCCCGAACTGCATCCCCCTGTCCTCAATTGGTACTACAGCCTCTTCAATCGGCATGAATTCTCCATTGACGTAAGCCAGTTCCGGCATATTTTATATCCTCCATTCACAATCAAATTACCTGCTGAATATTAGCTGCTTTATTGTCATCTGCTTTATTATCTACACACAAAGCATTTCTGCCCCGAGTTGATGTTCTCCTGCTGCAATTGGGGAACAGAAAATAAACAGCAGTTGCAACCAGTTCAAATATCTGAACTCTCAGCAGGCTGTCAGAGTGTAACCCTGCTACCTGCTTACTCAACGCTATTATCAGAAGTCAGTCTTCTCTGTAAAACGGAGACTTTCAAGACGTAAAGCTGGAACCCGAATACTCCCGATTCCTCCACCGCAGTTCATGGACTCAGATCCGACATGAGTCACATGGTTCAGGATACGAAGATAGCTGTCAGTAAAGCGGAGATTTTTGATCGGGTGAACCACCTCTCCGTTTTTAATGAGGAATGTGCCATTACGGGTCATGCCGGTGACTACAACCTCAGAAGGTTCTACCGCTCTGGTGTAGTGAAATGATGTAACTAATACCCCCACATCAGTGCCTTCTATCATATCCGCGACGGTATCAGAACCCTCACCGACGAATAGATTCTGCGGTATCGCCCGGTTGCTGCCTCCCCGGGCCCCAAAAGAAGAACCCACTGGAGAATGCCCGGTAGAAGGTACACCTCCTTCTGCTCCGGTGATTTGATTGTATACAGGACTGATCGTCACCCCATCCTCAATTATGGTCACCGGCTGTTTTTTCACTCCCTCACCATCAAAAGGAATCGGGCGACCACGGGGCTCGAAACCATCATCCCACAGACTGATTTTATCCGATACAACCTGTTGCCCCAGGTTATCTGACATAAAGCTGCGTCCTTCCTGAACTGCCTGCGAGTCAGCTCCCAACCGGCCGATGAACGACATTATATCCGCCACCGCATAGGGGAGCAGAACCACCGGATAATCTGCGGGAACCAGATCCTGCGGATCGCGAGCCCGGTTACATCCCACTGCCGCCTCCTGTGCCGCCTCCTCAACATCAATATCATCCAGTGCACAGGCATGCCGCTGACTGTATCCGTATCCTGTATCGCGGATGGTCGACACGCTCAGGTCACAGCGCGTACGGGGTGCATAGGAAACCAGACCTTCGGTGTTCACGGTGAGAAGCTCGGTCGCCTCAGTGATGGCCCGACCGTAAACATCCGGCCCCCGATCTTCCACTTCTTCGACGACCTGCTTGACCGTATCAGTTCTCCACTGAGTTCCCTCTGTCAGCATTTTCTCATCAAAGCCCGGCGGAGATTCACTGCAGAACCCCTGATGCGGTTTGGGCATGGGCCGCTCGGGACCTTCGGTGGCATATTTCAGCTTATCTTTTGCTTTCTGCACCGCTTGTCGTACCCGGTCCGGTTTTGGAGCGGAAAGCTGGACACGAGCGCTTTTTCTTCCGTCATAGATGCAAGCTGTCACATTGATTCCATCCATGGATATATTCTGATGAATCTGTCCCTCGGCAAATCGGGTGAGCTCATAACGGGACGATGACAGATGTACTTCAGCCGAAAAATTACCCGCTTCCTGCAGCCCCGCATCAGCCATTTCCTTCAATTTTTCTCTACCCATCATTGTTCTTTAGCCCCCACTTTCACTCCGGAAAACCGGGCGTGCGAACAACCGTGCGCTACCCGTCCATCCTGCGAGGGAGTTCCTTTCCCGCAGGCATAACCTACAATGCGCCAATCGTCCTCATCTGCTATGGCGTCACATTTGCTCCAAAAGGCTGGTGTCATATCTGCGTAAATGGGATCGCGAACCATTTCCCCTATTTCCCCATTTTCTATAAGCCATCCCACTTCAGACCCAAACTGAAAATTCAACCTGCGGTCATCAATCGACCAGCTGCGGTTCTGATCCAGCAGTATGCCCCGTTCAGTTGAGGCGATCAGTTCCTCATAGCTCACGTCACCGGGAGCCAGAGAAACGTTGGGCATGCGGATCAGCGGTATGTGATCGTAATTGTTGGCCCGCATGCATCCACCAGACCGCTCGAGACCGAGCTCATAGGCAGTTTCCCGCGAGGTTGTCAGACCAACCAGTTTACCGTCTCTGACAATGTCAACGCGGCGGGTCTTAACTCCCTCATCATCATACTTGAATGAGGTCCTGCTTGCAGGCAGGGTGGGATCGGCGAAGAAATTAACTATATCCGATCCATATTGGAAATCACCAACCATATCCGGGGTGATAAAAGAGGTGCCGGCAAAATCAGCCTCGTGCCCCAGTATTCGATCTGCTTCAATGGGATGACCCACGCTCTCGTGAATCTGCAGCGCCAGTTCGTTTGGAGCGATTATCACATCAGTAACCATTTCTGGACAGGGACGGGCCGACAGAAGCTGCACCGCCTCTGAGCCGACGCGAGGTGCATTGGCCAACAGATCTCGCTCCTCAATGGTCTCCCAACCCTTGCCCTGAATGTCATGCCAGACGGTACACGGGTAAGTCCGTACCTGGGTCTGCCCTCCCCCCACTGCCATGGCGTAGAGGCTTCCTCCACTCTCTGTGAGAATCTGCTTGATAAGACTGCCCTCACTGTTGGCAAAAACCTTGGTGTCCCGTACAAAAACCAGTACGGCCCGGGCCACCCGGGCGCCCTCCTGCATCATGGTTTTCGAGCAGCTGGTGAGCAGATCCAACTTCTCTGTCTCATCCACCTCGAAAGGATCTATTTCCACCGGACGCACCCATTCATCAACATGAGCTGGTTCATCTGCCAGCTTGACCGGGTGTTTGCGAACCTCGGCACCAGTGCGGGCGATTTGTCCCGCGCGCTTCACACACTTTTCAATATCGCGATCTTTCAGACGGTTGGTGGAAGCAAATCCCCATCCACCATCAACAATCACCCGCACTCCCAACCCCAGATCGTCTCCCGAGGTCAGACTTTCAACTTCGGCATTTTTGACGGAAATAAATTCACGTTCACGCTGTACTACCCGGCAGTCGGCATACGATGCCCCCATGCCCGTTGCCAGGTGAACGGCTCTCTGCGCCAGTTCTTTCAACAACATCCCTCCCCTGCTCTATGCAGTCACATCTTTGCTCGGTGCGCCTTCCTGCGCTAATTCCTTTGAGCACCATCCAGATCGTAGTGGTTCAGAAGTTTCTCATACACTAATTTGGCCTGTCGATTCAAATCTCCCAGCAAAAAATCCCGGTTTAAAGCCGCAGCCACTATTCCCACCATTCCGCTGCCCGCCAGCGGATCGAAAATCAGATCTCCCTCGCGCGAGTAATGTTCCAGCAGGCATTTGAGCATTTCAAATGGAAGTCTGGTGGGGTATTTAGGCATGTTTTTCTTGTAATCCCTTTTGAAGATCAGCGTGCTCAGGTTTGCCTCTCCATCCTGACAGTGAGATGTACTGCAGGTGTTAGAGTAATACCAGCTGTCGCTGCGGACCATCCAGTATATTTCGTAAACATTGTGAGCGGGCCTTTTTCTGCAGTAGGGTGCAAAATTGTAAGACCAATAAAGCTTTCCCTGCAGCTGCAGTTCATCACACCCGATAATTTCTCTGTGAATGATATGACTGTTATTCCATCCCGAAAAAACAAGTGCCTGACCATTCGACTGCAGGTTCTCACTTATACAATCCAACAGCCCCTGTATCTTGGATTTGTATTCCTGAATTTCCCATTCCACGTAACCATCAACCACCTGACCCACATCGCGGTTGTAATTATCTGCTTTACCGGAAAATTTTATCCCGAAAGGCGGGTCGGTTATGATAAGATCTGCTGCTACCGAATCCCATTCGTACATATCCCGCACGCAAAATCTGGATAAATAATTACTGCAATCCGGGATGTTCGCAGTACTGTTTTCCACTATCCTGTCCTCCCTACACAGCCAATTGCTATAAGCAATATCCAACATTCTTCATTCGGACAGCTCCTGCTGAAGGCCTTGTGTTACCTGCTGGTTGATCTCGTCAAAGCGCTTCTTCTTTACGTGCCAGACTTCACTGCTGGGATGTTCCTTTAGACGCTGCACCAGGCTATCCCCAGATTTAACAGGTACGGTAGCCAGCAATGTCCTGCCCTCATCAACTATCTGAGATATAACATTTCGAAACCTGTCAGAAAGCAGTTCCATCTTGCCCACTTCATCCACCACAAATAAAGAGGCATCTTGCTGGAGTCCCTCCTGCAAAACCCCAACTCCAAGCTGCTCCAAAGAAGGGATATCAACAGCATACTTACTGACCCGCGGAGAACCTGATCCAACGCGAGCCAGGGGTCCACGACGGCCTTTTAGAGTGATGATATCAAACCCCTGACGACTGCCTCGTTCCCTTATCTCCACGGTTACAAATCCTTGCTTATCCACTCCGGTGAGCTGTTCCACAACCTCAGTCACTAAAGTAGTCTTCCCTGAACCCGGGAAACCAGTAATTATGAAAAATGACATGGTGAGACACCCCGGCTACTTATATTCTGCTAATTGAGTCCACTTTCCTGCCGGCCAACAGTAGGCTCTGAATACCTGCTCAACGTGACTTCAGATTCAATCAATTGGTTTTCGCGGAAGGAATGAAGCAGACACTTATCTAATTGAAAAGGAAGCAGAGAGCGAGCTTCGCCTGGCAACCCGACCTGGATTTCCGTCATTTTGACAGTAGATAATTAAGAATGTAAATAGTATATGAAACCTTAATAATAAACCGGTGATTCACCCGACAATTAAATGAAAGAGGGTATAAAGATGCCTAATCCATTTACCGACGACAAAGGCAACCCCACAGTTTCCATGACTGAAGCGGGGGAAAACCTCAGCAACGACCTTAAAAGATTGATGAACGGTCTTGGAAATCTGGACGAAATTCTCAATCCAGAGGACAATATACTCCTCAAACCCAATATCAACAGCTGGCATGAATCACCGGCAGCGGTGGATCCGGGCTTTCTGACCAGCTTCATCGATTTTCTGCGGGCGGAAGGTTACAGCAATCTGACGGTAGCTGAATGCTCTGGCCGACACTGGGCCCCGACTGAGAAAGTCGTTGAAAAGAAAGGCCTTTTACCGCTTCTCAAGGAACGTCGGGTGCCTTTTGTGAACCTTGAGAATGTGGAATGGAAGAAGTTTCAGACCGGCGGACAGCATCTTCCCGAGGTGCACCTGCCAAAGATCCTTGGTGACTACGATAAACTGATCTTTACTCCCAACTTAAAGACCCACGGGAACACCGGCTTTACTGTTGCCCTAAAACTGGCGATGGGACTGACCCCTCTGAAGGACCGGGAGAAATTTCATCAGGGTTCAGTATCTGGAGCTGTCGCCGACCTGGCCCGTGTAGTCTGGCCCGATCTGGTAGTGGTTGACGGCAGAAAGGCATTTATTGATGGAGGACCGACTTTTGGTACTGCAGCAGAGCCCGGAGTTCTACTTGCCTGCGGAGATCCTGTCGCCTGCGACATACAGGCGGTGAAAGTACTTCAGCAGTGGGGAGCCCAAGCGCACCTGGGTACTTCCGATCCCTATGAGTGCGAGCTGATCGCCCACATGAAAGACAAACTTCCTGAAGACATCAACCTGAAAGAAGTGTAGCCAAAACACCTGATAGCAAATCTTTAACCACCAACACTCCCCGGCCTTCAGGCCGGGGTTTTACATGCTCCTTCACTACCCAATATTTACTTCTTTTCATACTTAAAATCTTCATTAAAACTGGTTCCAGAAAGACAGATTATGATTGAAACAGGGAGTTGGCTGTTGAGTTCAATCAGGAGAGTGACACACGTAACCGCACCGTTTGATCCACTACATCTGCGTGGGCAAGAGATAAAACGGGCCGAAAAAGTCCTGGCTGTATTTCTGGTTATTTTCCTGGTTGTTGGTGGGTTTTGGATTCTATCTCGCATTGAGCTGGTGATTGCCCGACCCGATTTATCAGGAATTCATGAAAGATATTGACTCACTGAGGCAACCACATATGCAGGACCAATCCAGCCTCCGGCATGCCAGACAGGTTGTCGCCGAACGAAAAGAAGAATATGTGCAGAGCAACAACGAATATGAGTTTCGCAGGGAAGAATACCGGGTGGCTCTAGCAGAAGGAGTAGATGCAGAAACCAGACGCAGGAGTTACAGTGAGGCCCGAGCCCAGATGATAGAAGCCAGAGAACAATTGCATCTGGCAGAGAAAGCCCGTGATTCCCTGCAGGTTGCCGCCGGGCAAAAAGAACAGGAGTTTCTCCAGGCACAGGAGGAAGCCCAGCATGATTATCAGGAGTCGAAACCCCGCTACGACCAGACGATTTTTGTCCTTCGACTGCTCTATGTAACGGCTGCTTTAGCAGCAGGATTTTTAATATGGCGTTATCTTAGCCACAATCGGGCGATCATCTGATCGTCGGTACTTACTTTGTGGCATTTGCAGCACTGCAGATGCTGCTCTTTCTGGAATATTATGCGCGGTATGTGATGCGTGATGCAGCCCAACCGGCCGTCTCGAGCATCGGTTCTGGAGCCATGCTGGCGAGTATAGCAGCACTCAAAAAATACTTCTGGAATCCAGAACTGTCGCCCGCAGACGGTTCCGCCGGGGAAAATGCCCAGCCTGCGGTTATTCCGTGCATTCTGACCAGGTTTATTGTCCCGACTGTGGAGCCCAGCTGCACAAAACATGTCCCGACTGCCAGAGCCAAACTCCTGTCGAAGGAAAATACTGCATGATTTGCGGAGAACAGCAGTCCTGATCCGAAACCTTCCCTCGAGATTGCATAACCCTCCTTTAAAAGGAAATCACGATGTTTCAGCGAAGTATATATAACTAATATGTTATATAGTTAACAACCTATATACTATGTCTGGAGGGATATTGTGGCAAAAAAACTCACTGTTTTGGACAATGTTGGTAACACCCCACTGACTGAGCTGTCTCCCTTCGATACGAATGCGCGGATTCTGGCCAAGTTGGAATACTGCAATCCAAGCGGAAGTATCAAGGCCCGGCCAGCCCTTCATATGGTCAGAGCAGCTGAAAAACGGGGAGAAATAGGCCCGGGTTCCACCGTGGTGGAGGCCACCAGCGGAAACCAGGGAATAGCCCTGTCGATGGTAGCATCAGTGAAAGGATATGACTGCATCATCGTTATGCCAGAGTTGATGAGTGAAGAAAGACAGCACATGATCCGTGCTTACGGTGCAGAGGTACGTCTTACCCCTGCCGGAAATTCCATCAAGGAAGCCATTGACAACAGCGTCGCAGAAGCACGCCGACTTTCTGAGGAAAGGGAGGACTGCTGGTGGGCTGACCAGTTCCGAAATACTGACAACGTCCGGGCGCACCGCGAAACCACTGCCCGCGAGATTCTGCGGCAGGTGGATGGTCCAATTGATGCATTTGTATCTGGTATTGGAACTGGAGGCACAATCACCGGTGTTGGCGAAACTCTTAAACATCATTTCCCAGACATGAAAATCTTTGCAGTGGAACCGGAAGCCGCCGCCATATTGACCAACGGAAGCACCGGTCACCACATCCAGCAGGGAATAGGTGACGGGCTCATCCCAGAAATTCTGAACTGTGATATCATCGACGACATCATTACAGTCACAGATGAAGATGCTGCGCAGACGACGCGCCGGCTCGCTTTTACCGAGGGAATATTCTGCGGTGTATCCAGCGGGTCCAATGTGCGGGCGGCAAACAAAGTTGCTCAATTAATGCCGGGGACAACCATCGTCACACTGCTGCCCGACCGGGGTGAACGGTATATCAGTA
The DNA here is from genome assembly GCA_964599275.1 of uncultured Clostridia bacterium. Classification (GTDB taxonomy): domain Bacteria; phylum Bacillota; class Sulfobacillia; order SLMV01; family SLMV01; genus PUMD01. The sequence goes on along the minus strand of CAZRFK010000007.1, from coordinate 6,102 downwards.
TGTGCTTATTTTCC
>CAZRFK010000007.1:3963-6078 GCA_964599275.1 uncultured Clostridia bacterium | reverse complement strand
GATGAATCGGAGCAGAGATAATAACAGTGAACACTTCTGTTGTATTAAGGACGTTGTTCGCCTGATGACCGAAAAAACTGAAAAGCCTTTTGTCCATCGTTCACTGAACCTTTCCTTCTGAAGTATTTATTTTTGAAAATCAGTGGTTGAGATTTTAATACCGTAAAACACAGGTTCTCTGATCAGGTTTTTGGGGTTTTGACTTGACCTTCCAAAATGATTCTTCTCCTGCGTTCCTTTTATGTAATATTTCAGTTTTACCCATACCTCCAGTTCGAAATCTATGGTCAATGAGTTTACTTTCTCAACAAATCTGTCAGCAGTCTCAGGCAGGATTAGTGGCGACAGTAGACAAAACTCTATTAGGTGAGGCGTACTATGTAAATCGCCCGGAAAGGTCGTGGGATTATGAGCAACTGCACATCAAATGAAATACTGTCACTGAGGGATAGAGCACAGGTCGTCAACCGATGGCTGCAGTACAGAATGGAACATGTTCTACCCCAGCTGATGGAACGAGAAGGCTTCGACATGTGGATCGTGGCCGGAAGAGAATACAATGAAGGTCCAGTTTTAATGACGCTTTTACCAGAGGAGATGCTATCTGCCAGAAGACGAACCATCCTTGTCTTTTACCAAAAAGATGATGGCACCATGGAACATATGCTGGTGGGGAGACATGGAATTTTGGACAAGTACGGTCTGGGGAAATTCTACACCGAAGAATGGGAAAGAGACTGTGAACAGCAGTGGGAATGCGTGGCTCGACTGATTCACGAGCGAAAACCGGAGCGAATTGGAATAAACACATCAAAGACCTTTGCCTTCGGTGACGGTCTGACCCATTCAGAATTCGAACAGTTGACTGATGCTCTCAACCCAGAATATCCCGACAGACTCGAGGGAGCAGAAAGGCTCGCCATCGGCTGGCTGGAAAAAAGAACTGAACCCGAACTTGACGCCTACAGCAGAATTGTTGGAATAGCCCACGATATCATCGCTCAGGCCTTTTCAACCAGAGTGATTCACCCCGGAGTCACCACAACCGAAGATGTGGTATGGTGGATGAGACAGAAAGCCCGCGAAATGGAGTTAATCTCCTGGTTTCAACCATCTATCTCCATTCAGGCACCGGATACCATAGATGAAGATTCAAAAGATAGACAGCTCATCATGCCCGGAGATTTACTTCACTGCGATTTCGGACTGAAATATCTGGGGCTATGTACTGATACCCAGCAGCACGCCTATGTTCTGAAACCAGGGGAAAAAGAGGCACCCGATGGCTTGAAAGATGCCCTGGCCACTGCAAACCGTCTCCAGGATATTCATGCTGAAGAGATGTTGGCTGGCAGGACCGGAAATGAAATTCTCGAATCCGCACTCAATCGGGCTGGGGATGAGGGGATTGATGCAATGATTTACACCCACCCCATAGGATACCACGGTCACGGGGCTGGCCCCACCATAGGTCTGACCGACAAGCAGGGAGGAGTCCCGGGTCGCGGTGACTACCAGCTGTTCGACAATACCTGTTACGCAATGGAACTCAATATAAAGCAAAACATACCTGAATGGGATAATCAGAAAGTACGAATGGCCCTCGAACAGGATATTGCGTTTACCGGTGAACAGGTCATTTATCTCGCCGGAAGACAAACTGAGCTGCACCTGATCGGCTAAATTACAAATAGAAAAGCATCAGGGAGGTCGTTGCTCACAGTTAGAAGATCTCCCTGATGCCTATTTTAGCCCGGAGTAATCATTCTTTCTCTGTTACATAACCATAAACCAGCAACGTCCACACTGGAGACTAAAAAATAACACCTTCTCAAGACCCCAGAATCTTAAATAGTTTGCCCTCCTCCAGCAAACAAGTTTGCACGCCGATTTCCTACCAAATTAAACTTCTTCAAACCATTCCCTTGTCCGCTCCTGTTTGAATTCCTGCACCTGATTCTGCCAGGTCTCCTCATCCATACTTAATCCCTCATCCTGTCCGGGGCTCAAATCATCCCGGTAAAGATGAATGGAAGCAGCGTGGTCCGGTGGAGCGGTTTGCCCTCCACCACCGAACTTGGAACCCTCATAGACCTTAATTTCATTAAAACCACA
>CAZRFK010000007.1:0-3863 GCA_964599275.1 uncultured Clostridia bacterium | reverse complement strand
GTGTCCACCGCCCCTGTCCACCGGTTGAGATTGAACACCAAATGATAATCGGTTCCGCCATCACGGGTACCGTAAAACTCCACCCGCCAGTGAAGGGGGCTGCCCGACTGCTCTTGCTCAGTCACTTCAAACCAGGCAGGGAGTTCCTCTACAGCCTGTTGAGTAACGTTGTGAGGAACATTGACCGGCATGTACCAGAATTGATTGGACAGAATAGCCAGTACCACTACGGCACCAAGAGCCATAAATATTAGCCTGATATTTCTTTGCGATAACTGCTGCTCTCTCCAGGACTCATCACCTTCAGCCAGGTTTTCCGTGGCCCGAGCATCGGTGGAAAACCCAGAATAATCCTCCTGCATATGACGACGGGCAAGCCTTGCCGCGTAAATCATCAGGGCCACCGCTATACCGATGGTCAACAGCGCAATATATTGCATGATACTTTTCCTCCATCCCTGAGATAGCTCTATTACTCTCCATGACCGACGAACCAAAATGACACATGCGCATTTTGCATCTATTACTAGTTTACTTCTTGATTGTTTTTTCTGTTCCTGCGTATTTTCACTCCCACCCCCGTCCAGTCAGGTGGATGCAAAAAAACAACTCTGGCGGTTTACCCCCTCAAAACAGGAAGTCGATGAATGGTAGGGAATTGTATTTAAAGAAGAATCCAAAATGGGGAGGCTGAAAAATGAAAGAAAACCTTTTGAAAAAACTCAAGAAGTTGACTGAACTCAGTGGAGTCTCAGGGCACGAGACCGAGGTAGTTAGATTCCTCCGCGACCAGCTGGGTAAAATCGCGGATGAAATAGAAATCGATGCCATGGGAAATGTATTTGCATTAAAGCGAGGGAATCAGGATGGCCCGCGTTTCATGCTTGCTGCCCATTCAGACCAGATCGGAGCAGTAGTACGGTGGATAGACGACGACGGTTTTCTGCGTTTTGAACGGGTTGGCGGCACGCTAAATTCCCTGCTTGTTGGAAGAAAAGTCCGTGTGGGTGATGTTTTCGGAGTAATTGGCGTCAAACCAGGCCATTACCAGACTGCTGAAGAAAAAAAGCAGGTTCCATCCACTGAAGAATTATACATCGACGTTGGCGCAGAAAGCCGGGAAGAAGCCAGGCAGTTGGGAGTCGAAATAGGAACACCCGTCACATATGATGATGAATTGAGCATCTTTGCAGACGGTAATCATTTCTGCGGAGCAGGGGTGGATGACCGGGCTGGCTGCGCAGTTATGTGGCAGCTTCTGGAAGAGGTCGCCGGGGGCAACTTCGCGGGAGAACTGTGGGCAGTCGCGACAGTTCAGGAAGAAGTGGGATTGCGCGGAGCAGGGGTAGCCGCTGAGCGGGTTAAGCCGGATTTTGCTCTGGCACTCGATACCATCCCCTGCGGAGGCACTCCAGATGTAAGTAAAAGTCAACTGCATCTGGAAATAGGTAAGGGCCCAGTTTTCGCACTGGTCAGTGGCCCTCGGGGCAGAGCTGCCGCTCCGCCGGTTATCCGCAACCTCCTGATAGATACGGCCCAAAAGCATGAGGTTCCACACCAGCCGGTTATTTTCAACGGCGGAAATAATGATGCTGCGTCAATACAACAGGCTGTAAAAGGCATACCCGCAGGTTCTGTGACCCTGCCGCGCAGGTATTCACATTCACCAGTGGAAGTCGGCGATATCCGCGACATGCAGGCCACAGTCGATCTCTTGAAAGCTATCGTCAATGAAATGTCCGAAGTTGACAACTTCAAGTTCATATAAATCGAACCGTTAAGGCGCAGCCGAAAATGCGGCTGCGCCTTAACAAATATTATTTGTTTGCCCACCTCAATCTCTGGGCAGATTCTTGCCAGTCAACTATGTCCCACAACGCCTGTAGATACGCCTGCCGGTCAGCATCATAATCCAGGTAGTAGGGATGCTCCCATACATCCACAACTAACAGGGGAACTGTTCCCCACAGGGTCATGTTCTCATGCCGTTCTGCAGTGAGGATTTCAGTCCGCCCGTACATCGGCTGCCAGACCAACACCCCCCATCCGTTACCGGCTATATCCTGGGAGGCTCGAATAAAATGCTTCATAAAGGTAGCAACACTACCGTAATCATGCCAAAGCTGTTCGGCCAGATCTGGTGGAGGCTCATCTCCACCGTCTGGCCTCATATTGTACCAGTACAGAACGTGGAGCATATCACCAGAACCGTTGAAGGCGAGCTCGCGGGACCAGTGACGAACGAGTTCATAATCGTCCTTCCTCCGCGCCCTCACCAGGGCCAGTTCCGCTTCATTCAGATCTTCAACATAACTCGCATGGTGAATTCGATGGTGTATATAAAGCAGCTCTGCTGATATGACTGGTTCCAGAGCATCATAACTGTAAGGCAGAGAAACCAGCTGATGGTCGCCGCGTTCTATGCGCCGGCAATAATCAGCTGGCTTCCATATAAGCTCATTCATGATATCCCTCATTTCCGGATAATTGTCACTGCATCTTATGACAACTTCCGGTTCACAGGGAGTTCAAGATGATAATCACATCACCGTCAAACTATCAGTATCCCGTGCGGCCAAATTATGCACCGTCTTCAACAGCACATTTGCTCCGTTTGCAACCCACTCAGGTTTGCTGTACTCCCGGGGACTGTGACTGAAGCCATCAGCACTGGGAATAAAAAGCATACCGGTGGGAACATGAGGAGCAAAGCTCTGTGCATCATGTCCTGCCCCGCTGGCCAGGGCCACAGACTCCAATCCACACTCACTTGCAGATTCCAAAACCAAGTCTATCAGTTCATCATCAAGATAAACTCCATCCTTTTCAAGGACATCCGTCAGGGAAAACTGGCAGTTTTCCTCCAGCCAGTCCTTCAGTCGATTGCGAACATCAATCATTTCCTGTGACTGCAGCGAGCGCAGTTCAACACTGAAACGGCATATGCCGGGAATGATATTCTGCGCTCCCGGCTCAACACTTACCTGTCCCACCGTAGCCACCATCTCCTGAGACCGTGCACGAGCCCACTCGGGCAGAAGTCTGAATACGTCTGAAGCAGCTACCAGGGCATCATTTCTGTCTGCCATGGGAGTTGTGCCAGCGTGATTGGCTTCCCCCTGTATTTCCACTGTGTATCGATAGATGCCAACTATTCCTGTAACTGCGGCTACATCCAGTCCACGAGTCTCCATCCGGCTGCTCTGTTCCACGTGCATCTCAAAATATGCGCGAAATTCATCAGGACTGCGTCGGGCTTCGGTTATACCGCTGAGTTCCCACCCCAACTCGTTGAATCTTTCCGCCAGCGTGGGAACATCCTCAGTTTTGGTCTGGTGCAGCTCCTGCTCGGTCACCTTTCCCAGCATGGCTCTGCTGCCGAAAGTGCCCGCGTAGTGATAGCCTTCCTCGTCGGTAAAATCCACTACTTCCAGGTTCCAGGGAAGAAAAACATCCTCTTTTTTGAGGATCCTTGCGCACTCAACACCGCCCAGGACGCCCAGAGCACCGTCAAATTTACCTCCCTGAGGAACAGTATCAAGATGAGAACCAATGACAACAGTTTGCGGATCTTCTATCTCCTCAGCGGCCGGCAGACGGCCTATAACATTGCCGGCACCATCAACCCGGACCTCCATTCCGGCCTGATGCATCTGCTTTTGCAGCCACTCCCGGGCCTTCAGGTGGGCATCACTCAATGCCGGGCGGGTTATACCCTTCCCTTCTGTGTATCCAAATTGACCAAGTTCATCAATCTGATCATTCAAGCGCTCCTGATCTATTCTCATGATTTTATCAACTCTCCATATCCTTCCTCGCCGCAGATTTCACCATCCTGCATGACCACATTCCCCCGCACTATT
>CAZRFK010000006.1:4676-54904 GCA_964599275.1 uncultured Clostridia bacterium | reverse complement strand
TGTATCTATCTTTTGGAGTCACAAACCCGATGCCCTGATGCAATCGCTCCTCAGCATAGTAGCGGATAAAATCATCCAGATCATCTTTGGCTTCATAAAACGTCTGGTAGGTTTCCTGGACATAAATTCTTTCGTGTTTAACAGTCTTGTGAAACACCTCTATCTTTCCGTTGGATTCAGGGTGTCTCACAGCAATTCTTCTATGCTCTATCTTCCAGGTGTTCAAAAACTTCTGAAAACTCCTGGCCACAAGCTGCGTACCATTGTCACTGATGAGTGCCGGTCGTTGTTCCTCATCAACCTCAAACAGGCCTGCTTTGGATAAAGCCCGACTCATCACTCTCTGCATATCATCTGCCGTCATGGTCTGACTGAGTTCATGATGCACGGGATATCTGGAGTATCCATCAAGCACCGTTATCAGGTATGTATGCCCCTCTGAGACCGGTATGTAGGTGATATCAATGTGCCAGACCTCATTGGGGGCCCCGACTTCAACCTTCCCATCAGCGGCTTGTCTTTGGGGTGTGTCATAACTGGGGACAAGCCCTTCCGCTTTCAAAACCCGGTACACAGTTGACGGAGAAACAAAAACCACCCCATCGTGCTGCATGGCGTAGCACAACTTGCGGTGCCGCAGATCCGGGTGCTTCAAAGCGCAATCTATTATCGCCTGCCGCTCAGACTCCAGGAGCTTGTGCGGGCAGCTGCTGGGCCTTGATTTTCTGTTCACCAGGCCTTCAAGGCCACTCTGTCTGAATCTCAGACGCCAACGATAATACCGATCTGGGCTGATTCCGAGAATCTCACAGGTCCTTCTTACCGGCAGGTCCGATTCATCAATCAACTCTATCAGAGCCAGCTTCTGCTGAGCTGACAGCCATCGCCGGCTGAGGTCACCATCCAGACCTATCTGTTGTTTTTTTTAAACACCTGCAGCTCACAGGACTGCTCCACGATGGTTCGCTTCAACCGCTCGTTTTCATCCTTGAGGCGTTCTTTCTCCAGGTCTCGTTTGTTATCACGAGAGAACACCTCATCAGCCGAACCAAGTAACTTCTTCTTCCACTGATAATACTGACTTTCGTATATACCATGACGGCGGCATACCTCGGCCACAGAAGAGTCGCTCTTCAAGCCTTCCAAAACTATCTGCATCTTCTTCTCAGGAGTACGCTGCTTGTGATTCTTACCCATCCGCTTTTCCCTCCCCGGATATTATCTTCTCTACAACGCAAGCCATCTCCCGCCGCCAAATCCTACAAAAACTTCTCCTCGATCTGTCTCACAGGCTCAGAAACATTGTACTGCTGCATACAATATCGGCCTCGTTCACCCGCCCACGTTGTGCATGTCATTAACATCGTAAAGAAGGTTTTTATGAGCTGATTGAGAAGTCAAATGGAAAGTAGTGAATCACTGGCTCCGATGTGAGATGATTACTTTGGGAGGTGTGTTGATGAACAAGAATCTAAGACAACAGAAAAAACAGGTAATTTACGAAGTCGATGAACTGGCGAATGAACTAAAAGAATTGGCATTAGAACTGCATGACAATCCAGAGATGGCCTTTGAGGAGTATAATGCCGCAGAATATATGACTGAGATACTTGAAGAAAATGGCTTTCCCACGGAAAAGGGTATAGCTGGAATGGATACGGCATTCAGGGCCTCATATGAGGGAAGCAGCAAGCGCCCCGCGGTGGCCCTGCTGGCTGAATACGATGCGCTTCCCGATATTGGACACGCATGTGGTCATAACCTCATTGCCACGGCCAGCCTTGGTGCTGTACTCGCCCTGAAAAAGGCTCCTTTTCAAATAACCGGTACCGTGGAACTTCTGGGGACCCCGGCGGAAGAAGGTGGAGGAGGTAAAGTCGTAATGGTGGAGGAAGGACTATTCGATGATATAGATGCGGCCATGATGTTTCACCCTTCCTCCCGCAACCTGTTTGTGCGCGGCGGACTGGCAGCGACTCAAATCAAGATGAGCTTTCACGGGAAACCAGCGCACGCGGCTTCATCTCCGGAACATGGTATAAACGCGCTGGATGCAGTAATCCAGACTTTCGTGGCATTAAATGCGTTACGCGAACACGTCACCGATGATGTCCGCATCCACGGCATTATCACCCACGGGGGTGACGCCCCCAACATAGTGCCGGAGTACACAGAGGCCAGTGTAATAGTTCGAGCGGATACCCGGGAAAACCTTAAGGAAGTAAAGAAAAGAGTCTTGGCGTGCGCCGAGGGAGCCGCCACTGCTACGGGAGCCAGTTTCGAATATGAAGAATCTTTCACCTACGCAGAACGCAATAACAATCACACTATGGCAGGCCTATTTGAGCAAAATATCGGACAGCTCGGTATAAAAGCCGATCCTCCACAGGAAAAAGGCGGGGTGGGATCTTCCGATATTGGGAACGTCAGCGTAACCATACCAGCCATACATCCTTATCTCAAAATAGCTGATGAAAGCGTGGCCGGCCACACTCATGAATTTGCGGAGGCATCTCGTTCAGACAAAGGACTGCAGGCAATGCTGGATGCTGCGAAAGGACTGGCCATGACCGTACTGGATGTATTGGAGGACAAAGAAAATCTGGAAAAGATTAAAACGGAGTTTAAAAAAGAGGAAGTACCTGAATAGACAGTAACCAGGAAGCTCGGAGTTAGCTTACATCTGGCAACCTATTTGCTCCGAACCAGGTCCGTGAGCTCTTGTACAATCAAGAACCCTTTATCTGTGTTCTAGGTTAGAGTAGAAAAATGGAGCCAATAAATCTCTATACGATTGACAGTAAAAAAACAGAGCAAACTGGATATTTGGAAGTATACTGTTTAAAAACAACTGACTGAGAGGTGATCTGATTGAAAGATAACATTTCTTTTATTCTGAGCCGTCGCAGCATCAGAAAATATCAGCAGAAAACTGTAGAACAGGATAAAGTAAAGAAGCTCATCCGTGCAGCAATGGCAGCGCCCTCGGCTGGGAATCAACAGCCCTGGCACTTCGTCGTGATAACCGAAAGAGACACCCTCGATAGACTCGCCAAGAAGCACCCCTATGGCAAGATGCTTCATGAGGCACCCCTCTGCATAGCGGTTTGTGGGGAACCTGAGACCAGCAAAAGGGATGTTTTCTGGGTTCAGGACTGTTCAGCAGCGATGCAAAATATCCTGCTGGCAGCGGACAGCCTGGGACTGGGCGCCGTCTGGCTGGGAATTCATCCATCCGAAGAACTAAAGAAAAGTGTAAACGATGCACTTGAGCTGCCAGAATACATTTCTCCAATGGGCCTGGCTTCAATCGGATATCCGGCGGAAAAAAAGCAGCCCAACTGTAGGTACGATGAAGCCAAGATTCACTATGAACGTTTCTGTGTAGACAGGTAACCCTGTTCTGCCTGTTAGAGACAACCATGATAACCCCCCTGGGATGATAGCCCACGGGGGTTTTATTGCATCAATCAACTATTCCTACCGCCACAGTTATAGTTTCCATGAGGTAGTATTGAAATCTGCGGATTTTCCTGAGGTTTGAAGACTTATCCGAAGAAAATGCTGAAACTCCTGCTTACGAACCACCGAAACTATAGACCGATTATAAACTCATCCGATGTGAGGTTACAGTAAAATGACATAATGAGCTGCCGGAGCATAATGTTGCGGTAAATCAAGCAAAAACCATCCAGACTATCCACATATTAAGAAGGATGATAATTTAATATTTAAACTTACAAACTCAGTACTGTAGGAGGTTTTGGGATCCTGATGAGATCAGGTTGATATTCTTCGACAGATGTTATTTTAAAAAGAACCCGATCATAATATTCAGTAGCAAACATGCTCTGGTTATGGTAAATTATATGGAGCTAGCTGGTGATCAGCAACAGTACTGTGCAAATCAGATATGGATGAAGTATATATTATGGGATTAGAGAGATAAGCGGGGATGAATACTCTTTCGGATCTGGTTGACTGAAAAAGAACCGCGCGGCTATGATTGTTGGTAAGTACCTACTTTCACAACAAGAGGTGAAATAATGTTCGTTACTCAGAAGTGCAACTCAAATACTAAAGATGTAGAAGTGCAAATAATCTCGATCAAAGGAGTTCTGGAGCGATGATCACTATTATCGATTACGGTCTCAATAATGTGCGGAGTATCGTGAATGCCTTTGACCGGATTAAAACAGACTGCAAAGTGGCTTCTGTCGCCGAGGATCTGCAAGGGGCATCCGGGATTGTTCTTCCAGGTGTGGGATCTTTCGATGCAGGGATCACTGCCTTGCAAAATAGAGGACTTGTTGCAACCCTATCCAAAAAGTGCGCCGCTGGCATACCGGTGCTCGGCATATGTCTGGGAATGCAAATGATGGCAGAAACCAGTGAAGAGTCTTCAGAACACAAAAGGGGATTAGGTCTATTCGAGGGCATTGCAGTAAGATTCAATGGTAACTTAAAAGTTCCTCACATGGGTTGGAATCGAGTGAAATTCATGGAGGAAAACTCCCTCCTTGCCGGGCTGGACTCTGAGTCATACATGTATTTTGTACATTCATATTATCTTCCTACAGATAAAAACCGGACTATAGGAATGACCGATTACGGAACCTCTTTTGCCAGCGTTGTCGCGCGGAAAAATGTGTGGGGTGTTCAATTTCACCCAGAAAAAAGTGGGTCAAACGGTCTGCGGCTTTTGAAAAATTTTGCTTTGATTACCAAGGAGGAGCTTTGACGCAAGTGATACCATATAGAGGTATCCATGCGAAATTGGACAGAAAGCTCTTGTAGGCCGAAATTTAGTAAGCAGCTCAAAAGACGCATTGTGTAGGGAGTAAGGCGAACTATACTCCCCGTACTGGGATGCTCACAAACCTGAATCTTCGGATGCTCCGCAAAATATTGCAGACCGGTGTGCGGGTCATATCTTCTGGAGAAAGAGACTCTGAAGCACCTCAAATTGCGTAAATGAACTTCTCTTGAACTTATCTAACGTCAGACGAGAAAAATTCCTGAAGAACATTATTTGACGGATTGCTGCTTAAAATATCGGAAAGGTGATGAGTGATGCTCGCAAAACGCATAATTCCCTGTCTGGATGTTTCAGATGGGCGTGTGGTGAAAGGAATCAATTTTGTCGAATTAAGAGATGCTGGAAACCCGGTAGAGCTGGCCTCGGCCTATTGTGAAGCCGGAGCGGATGAACTGGTGTTTTTGGATATTTCAGCCACGCTACAGGATCGCAGCACGACTGTAGACTGGGTCGAGAGAGTGGCTGCGGGAGTATCAATCCCCCTGACAGTCGGCGGGGGAATAAAAAATGCTGATGATATACGAACCATACTTAGATCGGGAGCGGACAAAGTTTCAATTAACACAGCAGCAGTGCAAAATCCTTCCCTGATCTGTCGTTCATCACAAAAATTTGGTAGCCAGTGCATTGTTGTAGCCATCGATGCGAAACGAGTGAATTCTAATAGGCAACGCGTTTGGGATGTGCGAACACACGGCGGCTCTGAAAGCGCAGGGCTGGATGCCCTGAGATGGGCTGAAAAGACAGTTGAGCTAGGAGCAGGAGAGCTCCTGGTCACCAGCGTAGACAGGGATGGAACACAGGATGGTTATGATCTTGAACTACTGGAAGCACTGAATAAAAGAGTTTCAGTTCCCGTCATCGCATCTGGAGGAGCAGGCGGTCCAGATCACATGTTGGCTGCTTTTGAGGCGGGTGCAGATGCTGTCCTTGCTGCGAGCATATTTCATTATGGTCGGTACGAAATTCAACAAGTCAAAGAATATCTTGCTAAAAGAGGAGTAGTGGTCAGACAGTAAACTGCGTTTGGATGAAGTCGATTGGCAGAAGTGGTTTTGTTCCGACAATTGTTCAGGTCATGTCAAACCTCTTCCTCAGCTCAAGAACGGATGAAATTCAAGCTGAATATTCCGCTTTTGCAAAAACTCGGTATCCACATTCACATAGGAAAGCATGAACCCGCAAAGCATCTCAGAATGCCATCACCACTGACAACTTTGCCACAAACATATAGCACAAAATTTCATGATAGTGCTACCAAACGCTTAGAGCGATTGTGGTTTGGAAACGGCAATGATTCCTTCGGACATTTAGCGGGAGATAAACTGCTTAAAGAAGCTGCTGAGATAATCCAACAGTACTACCGCGAAGAGGAAGCGAGCATGCCCTTATCCCTGGCACTGGGATGCGCTACCAGAATCAGTGCAGAGCACGATATCAGAGATATTATAAACAAGGCCGAAGATCGCATGTACCGGAAGAAGATGTCAAATGACTCGAGAGTCAAGGATAGACAGCTGTCAACATTGATGAAAACCCTGGAGCGAAAATCCCGTGAAATCCAAAAACATATCAGCAGCATGAATAAATTAGCACTTAAGATGGCTGAATCCATAAACTTGGAATCGACGGATATAGAGAAGTTAAAACTACTCATCACTCTGCATGATATCGGCAATATCAACATCTCTGAAAATACACTCACCAAGCCGGGAGCACTAACAGATAGAGAGTGGGCGACCATTAAAGATCATCCCATAATAGGATACCGCATCGCCATCCGCACGGATGATTTCTCGCAAGTGGCCAAAGGGGTTATCATCATCACGAGTGGTGGGATTGGTAGTGGATACCCGGACGGTCTGCAGGGGGAAGATATCCCAATTATCTGACACATTACTGCTATAATATATGCCTACGACGTTATGACCGGAAATCGAGCATACAGTGAAGCATTAAATAGGCAAGAGGCGCTATCCGTACTTCTGCGTTATGCTGACACCCAATTTGACCCACAGCTGGTTGATACTTTTATAGATACACTCAGTGGCGAAAACTAATCCCTACCCTCATTTGAATCTATGAAAGATGTAAAGAGCGGTTGGTCCTAGGCAGGCCAAAAATACTCAACTGCTCTAATTATGTTATATTCAATCTCTCATATAGTTCTCTTCCTAAACTAAAATCAAACAAAATTCTTACTTATTTCATTCTCCAGAAGCGGAAGAAGGGCCCGCATCGGGCGAGGCTAACGGGCCCTGAATCTGGGCTACTCAGTCCTGCAAATCCATCGGTTGACCACAGCATACCAGTGTCCCTGCTCCACCTTCCACAACCTTCACAACGTTATCACACTTTTCGCATCTGTAAACTTCGCCTTTTTTAGCCGGCATTTCTTCACCTCCCCAACAATTCATCACCTAAGATATCCAAATTGGACCTACAATCACAAAATGCTACAAGTAAATAGGTGGTAGTCTGCATTTGTAACATTTCGCTGGCTGACGCATCATATCCTCCTAAAAATTTTAAAGAGGAAAATTGCTAGATCATAACTCGTCTACTATTCACCCAGATGACAAAATAATAAGAGTCAGGTTCCTTTATCCTGAACACTAAAATATCCAGTCATTAAGGCAAAAGTCCTTTTGCTATTCATCTAACATTGGCCCAGATACCCAAATCTCTTCTCCATTTTTCCAAGGATATGAAGTTCAGTGCGGCGCTTTTTATGCAATATCGCTGCACTCTCCAATATGGCGGACAGTCATTGAAGACCTACTCAGATGCGAATCCCCAACTCTGCTCGTTTTCGTACGGAGCCTTGCGTGACCTATACTGAATGACAGTTCGTTTCTCAGCAAGAATATCATGTCGAGTTTAAATGATAACAACACTTACCTAAATGCAAGTGAATCTCTACTTGTGCAGGGGGGAAAAGTCGATGTGACAGTACCCTCTCGGATTCTTATCAAGATAATTCTGGTGATACTCTTCCGCCGGATGGAAACCTGCCAGCGGCTCCACTTTCCTTACTAAGGAAATATCGTATTCGAGTTGAATATCTGCCATCACTTTCTCTATGACGTCTGTCTCATCCTGATAGTAAATTCCGGTTCGATACAATGTTTCTGAGCCTGTGAGACAGATCGAAAAGAGGTTTTTGTAGGATTTGGCAGCGTTGGTTCGCAACCTTCTATCGGCACGTCGGATGATGAGACTGAGGATGGGCCGCAGTCTCCCAGATAGCGTTTCCCGTCGATACCGGGCCGCAAGGGAAATGACGCGTTACCCATCCTCAGACCTTTTCTGCGAGGTTGAAGTGATTCCCTTCTGGAAGGAAACCGAACCCTACAGGTTGACCGAAGTCCACCAAGCCCACCCTCCCGCCCTACCTCTAAAGACACCTTCTCAACCCCTCAAACTAACACAAGCGTATCTTAATAGGGAAAAGCGAATAGGTAAGAAGCGCAAGCAGCGGACTCCTGAGAAAAAATCTAGGCAATTATTACCAATCAATAATTGATCTATGCTATTTGCCCGAATCGCTGAAAACCGGTTCTGAATGAACACGAGGAGCAATACGGGATATATCGCGGATTATACGAGGAAGATTACAGGACTCTAGTCGCAAGAAACAAGAGGGTTTTAGTGGAGGAAGCTTTGTGGGACCAGGTCGCCGCCAGACTGTTTCGCTTCGACATTGATGAATGGCTCGATGAAGGAAAGTGACCGGCCGGCCAAACCCCCATCACCCTTGGCATCTTGCACGGTCTATTGGTGATTTTAGCTTCACGATACAAACTCTTAGCACAAAAACTACGGTCTCTCCCCAAATTCGAGTGTGTTCAGGCTAAAAATTTCTACGGACTTGAGCTCCGGAGGATAGGTCATAATGTGAGGATAGCTCAGTTAGTAAACAAACAGGCGGGTAACTCCGCAATCAGTACTCTGGCGACAACAGTAGACATTTCGGCCAGCTTATGCAACAAACCCAGCTGTCAGACATCACTTTTCATGATCTGAGGCATACGCATGCAACTTTAATGCTTCAGCAGGGAAAACACCCCAAAGTAGTCAGCGAAAGGCTGGGACACAGAGATGTGTCCACCACCCTGAACACCTACGGTCACGTATCTCCAGACGACCAAAAAGAAACCGCAGAAGCCCTGGAAATACACCTGTCGGGCAAGGCGTGAAACACCGTTGCGCCCAACTTGTGCCCATTTTGGGGGTCGCGGGACTGTCAGTGCGATTCGCAGTTCCGCGATCTGCCTTTCATCTCAGGGGTTATGCGGTGTGGAGCGGATGGGGGTCGAACCCACGACCTCATGAATGCCATTCATGCGCTCTCCCAACTGAGCTACCGCCCCAGAAAATATTTGATTGCCTAACGACAATTATAATTATAAAAGGATCTATCTTTAGCGTCAAGCAATTTCTCTGTCGGTCAAATTATTTCGAGGCTGCTATATCCGCGGAAAGCTCCTTAGCATCACCCCATAAACGCTCCAATGCATAATATTCCCGGTCATCTGAAGAAAAGACGTGTGCTATGACATCGCCGCAGTCTATCAGTATCCAACCCTGGGAACGATTTCCTTCAACGCGATAGTCTTCCTTGTCACCGATCTCCTTTAAGATTTCCCGGATGCCGTCGGTTATAGCATCCATATGAACATCTGAGTTACCATGACAGATCACAAAATAATCAGCTATGAGCGTCAGGCCATTGAGGTCAAGGATGACCACATCCTGAGCCTTTCTGTCCTCACAAGCTTCGGCAATGCGCAGCACTTTGTCTTTTGGATTCAAATCCAGAGCCCCCTTCTACTATATCTGTTAAAAGTCAGCACCCACATACACTACGATATCCCCCATTATCTCATCCTCTGAGTCTTGAGAATTTGAAGTCTCAGAAGCCCGGTAAAGATTTATCGCCTGCTCCTCGGCAAGGAAACTTCGCAGAGCACGTACCATTAACTGTCCATTCAGCTTCTCATCAGTATGGTTTATAACTCTGGTGGCATCATATTTTTCACTACCCATTTCCTGGGCATTGTTCACCCTGATTACATTATAACCCAAATCCTCAAGCTGCTCGGCAACCTCGCTGGCAGCTCCTGGAACTCCACCTCCATTCAACACCTCAACGTTAATGTCAGCATTCTCAGGCCTTTTGACACCTAGGACTAACGTGTCAACAAGTTCCTCCTTTTTCGCCTCATCAGGGAACCAATAGCTTATACCGTCCAGGTAATCAGCTGACCCCGGCACCATTTCCATATCCACATCATCGGTGGACATGCTCAAAGCCTTTTTACTGAGAGAAACTATGCGGCTCGGAGGAAGATTTGTATCAACATGGGTGCTTACACTGCGCGCAAGGTCAGTCACATTCTGGATGCTTCTTATTGCAAGCACCTGCTCCACAAATCGATGGATGAACTTTTCCTGCCTCTCGATCCGCTCAATATCCGAACCATTTCTGAACCTTACATAATTCAAAGCCGTCTCGCCATCCATATCATGTTCTCCGGCCGGGATATTTATATAAAGATCCTGAGTTGGATCTTCATATTCCATATCATCTTCAACCGTCAACCGCACTCCACCGACAGCATCAACGATCTCAGCAAAACCTGAAAAATCAAGCCTCACGTAATAATGGATGGGTACATCCAGAAGATTTGTTACTGTGTCGATCGCTCTCTCAATTCCTCCATGCGCATGAGCATGTGAGATCTTCTCTTTTGTTGGGCGTCCAGCTATTTCTACCCGGGTATCGCGTGGTATAAACAGGGCATTAACCTCAGTTGTTAGAGGATCAACAGACACCAACAATACTGTGTCCGACCGCGATGGTATGAATCCTCCGATATCAGAACGCTGAGCAGCATCTACTCCCAGCACCAATATGTTGATCCTCTCACCGGGCTCTGGAGTGGGTATCTGCCTAGCTATAGTGTCTTCATTCTCCGGATTCAACCCAAGCAAAAAGAAATTAATTGCTGCCACTCCAATAGCTATCAGTACAATAAAGCCCACAACTGTCCCAAATAAAGCTCTTTTCAGCTTAGAACGTCGTTTGTCCGAAGAACGTGTCACATGACACCACTCAATCTTTTTCGTATTCATTTCAATATCAGCGTGTATATCTTAACTAAAGTCAATTACGATAGCCTGTTTTACTTATTAATAGTTTATCACAAATACAGTTGTCCAACAGGTTATGGGCAGCTACTCAAAGCGGGAAAAACTTGTCATTTCGCTGCTGAAACTGTACAGCTCATGTTCATATATGTACTCTTCGACATTCTCGGGAACCAGATATTTAATACTTTTTCCTTCCCATAGACGCTGACGAAGGTCAGCTGAAGAGATGGAAAGAGCGGGTACAGCCAAAATGCGTAAAGATTTCCGCTGGTGGCGAGGCAGTTGATCCCTGAAATGAAAGAAATTTTTGGTTGGATAGCCAGGACGAGTGGCTGCTATTATCTCGCAGTGTTCAAAAAGTCCATCCGTATTCTTCCACTGGGGAATATTAACCACCGCATCAACTCCGGTGATAAAATATATCTTGTTATGAGGATATTTCTGGCTATAATACCTCACCGTATCGATGGTATAAGATGGTCCCTCTCTTTGTACTTCAACTGACGAAACAGAAAAATGTGGATTGCTTTGAGTAGCAATCTCAACCATTTTTAATCGATGCTCCGAACATGTGACATTTTCTGTGGGCTTATGGGGGGGATCACCAGATGGAACGAAAACAACTTCATCCAGTTCAATCTTTTCATAAACTGATTCAGCAGTTACGAGGTGACCATGGTGAATTGGATCAAAAGTGCCACCCATCAATCCTATTCTGTTCTCTTTATCCCCACGGCTCATATTCAAACTCAACTTCCCCTATCCGGACAGTGTCTCCTCTTTGCACTCCTGCCTTTTCCAATTGTGAATAAAGTCCCGCTCTTTGGAGTCTCTGATTCAGATAATCAACCGCCTCATCGTTCTGAAGATCGGTCATTGCTACCCAGCGCTCAAAGCGCGGATCTTGCACCACCCATTCATCATCCTGTTGGGTGATCCTGGTGGGTTTGTCCTCCTCACGGGCACGAAACACCCTGAAACCCTCAGGTTCAGTGGTGTCGTTATCGCGCTGCCGCTGTTTATGCAGCATCTCCCAGGTTTGCTGTATGAGCGAGTCTATCCCTTCACCGGTTACCGCAGAAATTGCAGTGCATTTGAGATCACGCTGTCTTGCCCAATCCTGAAATTCAGACCAGGCTTGCTCAGCAGCTGGTATATCGATCTTGTTACCCACCAAAAGACGTGGTTTATCCAACAGCTGGCTCTCGTAATTGCGAAGTTCTTCTTCTATATCCCGAACAGCCTCAGTGGGATCTTTCCCAGATGGATCTGCCAAGTCTACCAGATGAAGCAAAACCCCTGTTCTCTCCACATGTCGTAAAAACTCATCCCCCAGCCCTACTCCTTCATGGGCACCCTCAATGAGTCCGGGTAAATCGGCAACCACTATACTGCGCTCGTAGTCCAATTTGACTACTCCAAGATTGGGCTCCAGGGTCGTGAATGGATAATCGGCAATTTCCGGACGTGCAGCAGAAATAACTGACAGCAGGGTGGATTTACCGGCATTGGGTAAACCGACCAGACCTACATCAGCTAAAAGCTTCAATTCCAGATGAAGAGTTTTTTTCTCCCCCGGCTCACCCTGTTCCGCAAAACGGGGAGTTCGGTGGCGTGAGGATTTGAAACGTCGGTTTCCTCTTCCTCCACGTCCCCCTTTCGCAACAACATGGCGCTGACCTTCTTCAACCATATCAGCTATGAGCCTTTCCTGATCATCGTAAACCACAGTTCCAGGGGGAACTTCAATTATCAAATCGTCGCCGCTTTTGCCCTGCTGTTTTTTTCTACCACCATCAGAGCCATCCTCGGCGGGAAATCTGCGCTGATTGCGAAAATCCAAAAGAGTTGTCTTACCCTCTTTAACCAAAAGCACAACATCCCCACCGTCCCCTCCATCTCCACCGTCGGGGCCACCTTTGGGGATATGCTTTTCGCGCAGGAAGGAGACAGCACCGTCACCGCCGTCTCCTCCTTTAACCTCTATTTCTGCCCGGTCGACAAACAAATAAATCACTCCGCATGAACACGCCCAGCACAATGTCAGTCATTGTCGTTGGCCACCATTACAGGCATTCTTTCCATTTCCTCTATTGGCCAAACATCAACTATTTTTCGGCCTTTACCTTTTTTTCGGAAATGGACAACACCGTCGATTTTGGTATAAAGAGTATCATCGCTTCCTTTGCCGACATTCCAACCGGGGTGAATGCGGGTTCCTCGCTGTCGCACCAGGATGTTACCTGCCTTTACTTCCTCCTGATCGTAGTGTTTAACCCCCAGATATTTCGGATTACTATCTCTACCATTCCGGGAGCTACCGCCGGCTTTCTTGGTGGCAAACAGCTGCAGATCAAATCTTTTCATTTCATTCACCTCCTCCAATGATATCATCTAGCTTCACACATATTCCCTCGGGATACTCACTTTCCACCTGCAAGAGAGACTCATAGATGGTCTGCAAGAGCACCTGTGCCTTGTTATCCTTCTCAGCACATTCTGAGTCATGTCCTATCAGACGGACATCCAGAAGGCCATCCCTGTCCAACTCAACCTCGACGGGATAATCTATAACTTCTTCCAGACCCAGAACAACTGACTGGGTTAACGCAGATACGGCCGCACAGACTATATCTCTGCCCGGTTCATCATACTCCGCATGCCCTGAAACGATAAACCCCTGAAATCTTTGGGCGTTTTCTGAATCTACAAAAAAGAGTATTTCAATCAAGATACTTTACCGCTTTCTGAACATGAAATCAACCAGTTTTGATATTCTGAATCTCTATTTCTGTATACGGTTGTCTGTGACCACGCTTTTTGCGGTAATTATTGCTCGGCTTGTACTTGAAAACAGTTATCTTGTCGGCTCTGTCCTGAGCAAGAACTCGGGCAGTAACTTCTGCATTCTTCAGGGTTGGATGACCAACTTCACAGCAATCATCCTGTTTAACCATCAATACTTTATCAAAAACAACAGTTTCATCCTCTTCTGCTGACAATTTCTCAACCCTGATTACATCTCCGGAGCCTACTCTATACTGCTTTCCACCAGTTTTAATTATAGCAAATTTCCTCACATCAGACACCTCTCATTCTCACCAACAGGTCCTAACGAAACCTGTATTGAATTTATCTTAAAAACACCCAAAGCCTGGATGTTGCCACACAAGGCAAAAACAAGTTTAACACAGAAAATTGGTTCAATCAATAGTATATATAGGCCTATACAATACATGCCTTCGCGTAAGTTCTATAAGCATTGACAATCTCTACATTCACATTCTCACCAACCATCTTTCCGCCGTTTTCTATATCTATCACATATCCCTCAACTCGGGCTATACCGTCGCGAGGATTCGAAGAATGAGGTTCCTCCACTTTTACATTCATCACTTCTCCCTCGCTGACCGGTAAAGCTTGTTTTTCAACCTGCTTCTTATCGCCCATTGCCACTATTTTCATTTCTTCCAGGTGGCATGACTCGGCGCCTCTAACATATATACTCCGATTGGTCTGTTCTTCAAGCCGACGAAGATTGCTCCCCCCCGAACCGATCAGTAGTGAAGCAACCGTAGGATGAACCTCCACCAAAATCGCCTCATTTGAGGATGAAATGAGCGATTTTCTTATCTCACCGCGAACCTTTTGACTCATTGTATATTCGGACATGACCCTTCCTTCACCCTCACAGTAAGGACAGGGTTTTAGCAGCATTTCATCAAGGCTCTGCTGGCCCTTTTTCCGGGTCATCTCCACCAAACCCAATTTGGTTATGCCCAAAACTGTGGCTTTAGTTTTATCGCTTTCTAAAGCATCCTCTAAGGCCTTAATGACTCTCTTTTGATACTGGCGGGATTCCATATCAATAAAATCAATTATAATGATTCCTCCGATATCGCGGAGCCTCAGCTGCCTGACAATCTCTTCAGCAGCCTCAAGATTTGTCTTGAACACCGTCTCCTGCAGATCTTCGGAGCCAACATATCTGCCGGTATTGACATCTATGGAAGTAAGAGCTTCCGTTTTATCTATTACGATGTACCCTCCGCAGTCCAGCCAGACCTTTCTATCTATAGTTTTCTCCATCTCTCTGTCGATGTCGCGTTCCTCGAACAAGGTCCTGGTACCTCTGCGCAGTTGAACCAGGTTTCTGTACGAAGGAGCCATATCATCGAGTAAGTTGAGGATGCGATCATACTCTTTTTTGTTGTCAACTATCACCCGATCGACTGAACCATCTAGATAATCACGCAGAACACGATAACTCAGCCCCATATCCTGATACAGAAGTGCAGGAGGAGAAGAATGCTGGCTCTTTCTTTGTATTTTTCTCCATTTTTGAAGGAGAAAATCCATATCTTCCTTGATATCTTGCTTTGTTCTCTCTTCAGCAACAGTTCGAACAATTAACCCACAACCCGAAGGTCGCATTTCATCAGCCATATCTCGCAACCGATCTCTTTCATTATCATCTGTGATTTTTCGGGATACTCCCACATAATCAACGGCAGGCATCAGTACCAGATAACGGCCGGGAAGGGTGATATTTCGGGTAACTCTGGCCCCCTTGCTGCCTATTGGTTCCTTAACTATCTGCACCATCACCTGTTGACCCGGATGAACCAGTTTATTTATTGCCGCATTCTGGACATTGTTGGGGAGAGCATCTTCTTCCTCGCTGCGAACTGGATACGCATCATCCACATACAGGAAGGTATTACGTTCCATACCAACATCCACAAAACAGGCTTCCATTCCCGGTAATACATTCTCTACCTTACCTAGATATGTATTCCCAACCAATCGCTGTGTTCCCGGTCTCTCCAGATAAAGTTCAACCACCTGATCGTTTTCGGTAATTGCCACACGAACATCGTCCTGGTCTACGCTGACCAGGATCTCTTTTTTCATAACACCCATCCCCCAAAAAATTTATTTAAATCAAATCTGCCAAACAGAAATCTTCTGTCCTTCTTCTCTTCGATAAATATTGAGACGATGCACCCGCATACCGCTAAATGAGCGGCCGATCACATCCAGCACCAACGGTTTCAATGCAGATATAAATTCTTCAGGCCGCACGTTCTGCTCGTTTCCCAGCCCCATGTCGACTACAAACGATGTATCCATATCTTTTTTTTCAACCTCAACTTCGTAAATATGCGGCCTGATGTCAAGCTGACGGTCAGGTTTTCGGTGTCGTCTCCTGGTAATAACAATACTATCGCGTGCTAAAAATTGCTCCACTAATCTGTCCCAGTCATCAAATGATCCCTCAATGTTTGGAATAAGAAACTCGTATCGGGCTGCGTTGACTGATGACATCAGACTTGGCCCCGACATCAATGCAGGTTTACACCGGTGCACAGAGAATCCGTCGGGAAAAACCTCATTCAATGCAAGCGAAAATATTTCCGGGCAAATCTCCTTCTCCATATAGATATCAGTAAACTCGGCACAGCTGGACAACCCCACCGGACGAGCAGTGGCAAAGGACATTTTTGGTCTAGGATTATAGCCCTCAGTGTACTGAACCGGAACATCAGCTCTACGCAGCGCTCGAATCAGCATGCGCATAAACTCCAGGTGAGACACCCACCGCACAGGAGGTCCAACTGCAATCTGGCAGCGCATTCGCATACCGCTTTTGTCTTCGTCAGCAGTCACTCTCATCACCCACATCACAAGACAGGCGGTGTTGACTGTTCAATCGCGCACATACGCCACAACCAGAACACTGTTTCCAACGACAATCAGGAGTTTTCAAACCTTCATAAGCCCTTTTCTTTTCTTCCAACAGGAACCTGCTGCTTATCCCTGCATCCAGATGATCCCACGGAAACGCTTCGTCTTCAGTGCGTCTGCGATTGGCGTAGTAATGAGGATCAATGTCCGCAGATTCAAATGCCTCCTGCCAGGCAGAAAACCTGAATATCTCCGACCATCCATCGAACCGTGCGCCGTTTTCCCAGGCCAATTCAATAACCTGGGCCATTCTTCTGTCTCCCCTGGTTAATGCGGCTTCCACCCGTCCCAATTCTGGGTCTGTCCAGGCCAACTCAACCTTGTTATCTGGCAGTCGTTGGCGCAAAATCTTTACCCTTCGCGTAAATTCTTCCTCGCTCAGCTGGGGTTCCCACTGAAATGGAGTGTGTGGTTTCGGTATAAACAGGGCCACACTCACACTGATCCTGAGGTTTCTCTTCGAAGTGCCGTTTGCCGAAAACAGGTTCTGTGCCGATTGGACCATATCAGAAATGGCTACAACGTCATCTTCGGTTTCTGTGGGCAGACCCAGCATGAAATAAAGTTTCAGATTGTCACATCCGGCTTTGAAGGCCCTCTCGAGCGCCTGTCGGTAGTCCTTTTCTGTTATCCCCTTGTTTAAAACATCCCGCAAACGCTGAGTGCCAGCCTCTGGCGCAATGGTGAGACCAGCATTACGAACTTCGCGGATTTTATCAGCCACTCTCACTGAAACTTCATCAGCCCTTAAAGAAGGCAGCGATACACTGGTGGCAGGCTGATAAAAATCATCAGTAATACCCTCAACAACCTCTTCGATTTCTGAGTAATCAGTACTGGACAGAGAAGTCAAGGAAACTTCCTGATATCCAGTACAACGAATCAGTTCACGGGTCAATTCACAAATGGATTCGCTGCTCCGTTCACGAACCGGCCTGTTTACCATGCCGGGAAGGCAGAACCTGCAGCCGCGTGTGCATCCGCGAAACAATTCCACGACGGCGCGGTCGTGCACTGCCTGGACATAAGGGACTACTGGTTCAGTTGGGAATTTTCCATCATCCAGATCTTTCAAAACCCTTTTTTTAACTTGTCCAGGTACATCAAAATGTTTCTTAATATCTGAAAAGTCACCATCCTGATATATTGGCTCATAAAAATGCGGAATGTATATACCTTCCAGCTTAGCTGCCCGCAGAAAAAAACCTTTTCTTCCATCGGGTCGTCCATCCAAAACCCAATCATTGTAAGTGTCGGCTATCTCAACGATAACTTCTTCACCATCACCCAGCACAACCATATCAACAAAAGGAGCAAGGGGTTCAACGTTGAAAGCGCACGGTCCACCAGCAACCACAAACGGCGAACTCTCTGAACGGTTTTCCGAGCGAAACGACATCTTGGCCAGTGAAAACAATTCCAGAATATTAGTATAAGTCAGTTCGCTCTGCAGAGTTATTCCCAGGAAATCGAAATCCTTTATAGGACGACGGGATTCCAGGGAAAACAATGGAAGGTCACGATCCCGCAGCTGGCGGGCCATATCCTGTCTTGGACTGTAAACTCTCTCAGCGCGATACTCTGGATGATCGTTTAAAATATTGTAAAGAATATGTAAGCCCAGGTGAGCGATTCCCACCTCATAGCTGTCTGGATAAGCCAACGCAAAACGAACTGATGACTTCTCCCAACCTTCAGAAACCGCACTCAATTCTCTACCCATGTATCTTGAGGGTCGCTCTACCAGCGGAAGTATTTCTTCAATTTCACTGCTCAATTCACTGCAATCACGCAAAAAATCTCTCCTTTTATCGCTATAGAAATGGTATTCCCTTTATTGTTTCTCATTTATTATATAAAATAGATCGTTCATCCCAAAGCGCTTGTCCTTATATAATGGAAATCAACAGTACCCTGCTGATATATTCATTTATTTAAAAGCTGACCAAGTGACTCATCAGCTCGGCCGTCACTAATGGCCTGACGCAGTTTCTCCTCGGACAGAGTACCCATGAGATTCATATTTTGGTCCAAAACCCACACAACAGCGTACCCATACCTTCCCAGTCGCCTGCTAACTGCCAACACCGTCTCGCTGCAGTAGGCGCTGACATGCTCCACCGGCGGAGGCTGATCACGTTCCTGTGCAGCTTCACGCCGGGTGTAGAGATTGCCGAGCGATTCTAAAGAAAGCTCATTTTTTTCACGCCGGGAGTAACTCATCAACAGTCCCCCTAAGACACATAAGACCCACAGAAAAATATTGTGCTGCACGGCAGCATATGCAGCAACTGCTATCAAACCCACTCCCCAGTACATACCCCAGTGCGCCATAACTTTACCCGCCGGTGCCAACCCAATGGTTTGCCCCAGATAGCTGCGCAGCAGACGGCCTCCGTCAAGCGGCAGAGCAGGAATTAAATTTAACATGGCTAAAGCCAGATTAGCAGCAATAAAAAACTCCCACAGTTGGCCCTCCGCCAGTCCGAGAGACCCTGCCAGCAGTCCCATACCCAGCAAAAAGAAGTTGTTCACAGGACCAGCCAGAGATATAGGAGCCTCCAGATCCATCCTTTGGCTCAATCCACTAATCTCCATCCTGGCTCCGATGGGTAATAAAACTATCCTGGTGAGTGAAAGTCCGTAACCGTAAATGACAAGCAAGTGGGCCAGCTCATGGGTAAGGAGCACTCCCACGAGTAAGGTGAACTTCCCTAAATGTCCGCCAACAGCCGCCCAAATCACCGGCAGCAGTGTCGACAAATGTACTGATACCTGCGTACCGCGCAGATAAAAGGTGGCCTCAAGTCGGGACAATGCTACTGACCATCCTCCTCCGACCGTAAAAACGGGGCCGGATCAACAGCCTTTCCATCAAAATGAACTTCAAAATGGAGATGGGGCCCGGTTACATTACCTGATTGACCAGACAAAGCTATCTGCTCTCCTGTTTCAACATTCTCCCCTTCCTGCACGGAAACCTCATATAAATGGGCGTAAAGTGTAAGCACCTTATCATTATGTTCAACCGTCAATGCCAGACCATAATCGTCATCTTCCCATATATCGGTCACTACTCCTCCAGAGAAGGCCCTTACCGACGTTCCCGGTTCGCATGCCAAATCCACCCCAAAGTGAAAAGATTCCTCCCCTGTATCTTCATTGTAGCGCCAACCGTAAGAAGATGTTATCTCGTCGTCAACAGGGCGCACAACTTCTGTTAAACCCAGCTGCTCCAAACCTTGTGCATCTTCCTCACTTTCAGCCCAGGAAGGGAGGGCTGCCTCCTCAAACACCCCCTGCTCCTGTAGAGCTCTATGGCTTGAACTGACCAGAGCCCCCCAATTAGTCTCATGCGTCACTATCCAGTGCATAGCCTGACGAGGCTGCTGTAATATTGGCGTCGGTATAAGTCTGATCATCAGTGCCAGCAGCAGAAAGACACTTGCCCATATCAGTTGTCGGGCCAATTTGCCCCTGACAAAAGCCCAGATGCCCCGGGGATCAGCATCATCCAACCTGCGTTTTGCAAGCTGTCTCAACCTATTTGCACGTCGGGATTGACTTCTATTTGACGAAGTTTCCATAATCGCCTCCCGCCTGTCCCCACGGATTGCGATTACATTATATTTCACCCCGACAGATAATATGTGTCAATCGTCCTCACAGTAGTGAAATGCTGCCTCAAAACTGAATTTTGTGTCTCCGCATTCCGATTCCCAGAACTATACCCACTGCAATCATATCAGCCAGAAAAGCACTCCCTCCATAGCTGACAAACGGCAGGGGTAATCCGGTCACTGGCATGACTCCGACTGCCATACCGACATTCACCACGACCCGAAAGAACAACATTGCCACTATACCTCCACTCAAAATCGCACCGTAATAATCGGCGGCCCCGCCACACACAGCCAGCATGCGCAGAAACAAACCCAGAAAAAGCAGCAAGAGGATGCAGGTTCCCACAAAACCCATCTGTTCACCCAGAGCGGAAAAAATAAAGTCAGTATGTTGTTCGGGCAAAAAGTGCAGCTGTCCTCCTGCCCCGCGAAACAAGCCCACTCCAGTCAACTGCCCGGAACCTATTGCAATTATCGACTGCTTGAGTTGATACCCGGCACCCGTTGGATCAGCCATCGGGTCGATAAATGCAGTCAGTCGGTTGATCATATACGGACGAAGAAAGGGTATATCAACTGCCAGATGAATATGAGTCATCACTGCCCCGACTGTCGTTACCAGTCCAGCGCCAATTAAACCGGCAAGTTTCCAGGGGCTAAAGCCGGCTATATAGAGTTCCCCGAATAAAACAGAGAAAAACACCAAGGCTGTACCCATATCCGGCTGCATCAGCACCAGAATTGCCGGGACTGCAACATGAAGTGCAAACCAGGCAAAATCACTCCACAACAGTTCGGCCTCTCGCTCACTGCGGACAGCAGTAATTTGGTTTGCCAAAGTAATGGCAATAAGAATTCTCGCAAATTCCGCCGGCTGCAGACCGATTGGTCCGAAATTGAGCCATCGGCGTGCACCACCTGCCTCAGTGCCTGCAGTCAAAACCAGAACAAGCATCAGCAATGAAAGAAAATAAAATATCCGAGATAGACTCCTGAGGTTTCGGTAATCAACAGACATAGTGGCTATCATAACCACTAACCCCACGCAGGCCCACAGAAATTGGCGCTGAACGTAAGGAGAATGAATAGCGTCCTGCACACTCGTGGCTGTTGAACCTGCTATCATTAAAATGCCAAACCCCACCAGCAGCAAAACAGCACCAACGAGTATAGGATCTACGTGTCTGAGCAGGCGTATCGACACTCTTTCTCCTTTCTCACTGCCGTGTTTTCTCTCGTTTCATGCTTGCCACCGGAATATTGGCCACTAATGAACGCCCCTCACTGCTGTCTTTATCATTAATTCGAACATCTATTCCCGACTCATCGATTTCCATATACTTGGATATAACCTGGATCAGATCATCCTTCAAGGCATCCAAAACGCCGGGAGGAATTTCCATGCGATCGTGACTCAATACCAGCTGTAGTCTTTCTTTGGCCACATCTTTACTCGGCTTTTTGCGCGAAAATAATTTATCCAAAAAACCCATTAAACCCATTGGCTTCCCCCTTCAATCAGCGCTGTCGCAGACCCAAAAAGCTACCTAATCGTTCAAAAAGTGATTCCTCGGCCTCTAGATTCATCAGTGGAACCTCTTCACCAATGATTCTGCGGGCCATATTTTCAAAAGCCTGGCTGGCTTTACTGTCAGAATCATTTACTACCGGCTCTCCCCGGTTAGTAGCCACCACAATTGCATCATCCTCAGGAACTACTCCCAAAAGAGTCACAGCCAGGATGTCTACAATATCCTCGATATCCATCATATCACCGCTGCGCACCATACCCGGACGAATGCGATTGATGATCAACTGAGAGTCGGGAAGATCCTCTGCCTCAAGCAAACCAATAATTCTGTCAGCATCGCGAACCGCAGACACTTCAGGTGTTGTAATTATAAAAGCTCGGTCAGCTCCAGAAACAGCATTACGGAAGCCCTGTTCAATGCCGGCAGGTGAATCAACAATTATATAATCGAAGTATTTGGCTCCCCCAGCTTGTTCCGCCACATTGATTTCCTTGAGCTGATCGCAGATTTGTTTCATCTGCTCCGGATTCACTGCAGTCTTATCTTTTGTTTGTGCTGCTGGTAAGAGGTAAAGTCCCTCATTACGCTTGTCCTTGATCAGAGCCTGCTTCAATCGGCAGAATCCATCCACAACATCCACCAGATCGTAGACTATTCGATTCTCCAGACCCAGCACAACATCCAGATTGCGAAGACCTATATCAGCATCAACTAAAGCCACACAATATCCTCTAGCAGCTAGAGCCGTCCCAATGTTGGCAACTGCAGTCGTTTTTCCAACTCCTCCTTTGCCGGAGGTTACAACCAATGTTTCTCCCAAGGTCTCTCCTGGTTAATATTCTTCATCACTTTCATAGTGATGCCGGTCCGTCAACCAGGATTAGTCACACTCCTTCAGCCCAGGATTTGGCCTTACAGCCACAGGACTAACCGGACCGGAACACAGATGTATTGATATCAGTTATATCAGCAAGAGTCAAATCATTCTATCCTGAAATAATCTCACCAGTCGCCAGACACTAATGAATCTCTCGTATCTGGCCTGGACAGATATTCCTCTACCACTATAACTCCATCTTTCAGACGAGCGATCTCCGGAACTTCACGCACGTTCTCATCCCCTGCCGGAGAACGGCTTATCATCTCAGCAATGCGAAGCTGAATCGGAGTAAAGCGAAAGGCTACTACTGCTGCACTTTCGTTACCCACCGCTCCGGCATGCACCACGCCGCGAAGCCGTCCCATCACCATGATATCACCGCTTGCCACAGCTTCTGCTCCCGGATTGAGATCACCCATTATGACCAAATTACCATCATGTCTTATATGTTGTCCTGAATGCAGAGTGCGGCGCACCAGCAGGGCATTCTCTTCTTTGGAAGCAGGGGTTTTGGATGTCTGTTGTTGATGTAGTATATCAGTTAATTCAAATCCACCCTTCTCCTGCAGAAGATTCTCCAGCTGTAGGATCTGCTCCGTTGTTAGAACGCGATCTCCCACATCGACTACAGCTTCGGAACCGCGAAAAAACCCTCCCGAGGCAGATAGTTTCCTTTCCAGTTCCCCTAACAAGGAAGTAAATCTCTCCCTGCGGGACATCTTGATGTACAATCCATTTCTGTTGCCCTTAAAAACAATTTTCCCGTTGTCTTTCATTTTTCACACCCCGTTAACACCATGCTGAAGGGTAAACTACTTAATACTTCGCTACATACTCATCATCTCCTTCCTAGTTTCCATAACGCATTATATCACATTATTGCTACCAAATGCGCCAGATTACATCCAATATTGGGGCCAATCGACGGTATATTCATTGAGGTAAGTCGGAAAAACCAAAATATTGTTGCATTACAGCGCGAACAACCGGTGCTGCTGCCAGAGAACCGCCTCCTCCATGATGTATCACTGCTGCTACAGCAATTTCTGGCTCGTCCGTGGGAGCAAAAGCAGTAAACCATCCGTGAGAATCTACACCGGTTCTCACCTCAGCAGTACCAGTCTTGGCTGCAATCATAACTTCCGCCTCTCTCATTTCTGAATATCGGGGATAATCCCAAAATCTCCAGCGGGCCGAGCCACCTGGTAGCACTGCTTCTTTCATGCCCTGAACAACCAGTTTGAGCATTTCCTCATCTACATCCAGTTGACTGATAACTTTACTGTGGGCTTTCCAAATCACTTCTCCATCCGGATTTTTAACATGATCAACCAGATAAGGCCGATACAACACACCTTCATTAGCGATACCTGCAACATAGTTCGTAATCTGTAACGGAGTATACGAATGATAGCCCTGACCTATAGCTGCCATTAACGTTTCACCTGGATACCAGGGTTCTTGCAAGTTAACTTTTTTCCATTCGCGTGAAGGACGGATACCACTGCGTTCTTCCCCTGGAGGAAGTCCAAGTATACCTGTTGATGCTCCCAACCCCAGCTCTGCTGCCACCTCAGAAATGCCATCAACACCAACCTCGAGTCCCTGCTCATAAAAATACACGTTGCAGCTTTGGGCAATAGCATCGGTCAAATCGACCCGCCCATGCGTCTTCCAGCATCCATAGCTCTGCCCGAAGATGTCCAGGCTCCCCTGACAGCGAACAGTTTCATCAGGGTCCAAGTCCGTTTCCCGCAGGGCGGCCAGAGCAGTCACCATCTTAAATATCGAACCGGGAGCTACAGGATCAGAAGTAACTCGATTCAAAAACGCCCCGCGCTGTTTCATTGTCTCATATTGTTCGTTCCATTCAGCCTTCTGCTCGGAGCCCGGCAGGTGCAGAGGGGCTGTGGCAAAAGCAGACAGGTCGTACTGTGGGTACGAAGCCTTGGCCAAAACTTTTCCACTTGTTACATCCAACACCGCAACTGCGCCGAATTTTGCGTCAGAGTACTGCCGGTCTGGCCGTGAGGAATCAGCTGGCAGCAAAGTGGTATCATGTTCAGCCTCATCATCCCACAACCCGATATACCTCCCCTGCTGTCGACTGAATAGAACTGGATCATGGCCTTCCTGCAGTCTTTTTATGACAGTAGATAAAGCTCTTTCAGCAGTTTTCTGCAGTTCACTGTCGATAGTGAGATGAACATCATCACCCGGCTGTCGTTCACGTCCGGTAACACTGTCAACGAGGCGTCCATGTGCGTCCACCTCAACACGTACTTCACCATCCCAGCCCTGCAGATTAAACTCCATGCTCCTTTCAACTCCGCTTCTTCCGACCACATCTCTGTTATGATAATCGCGCTCAGAAATTTCTCCAAAGGTGCGCAATTCATCTTCTTTTATGTTCGATGTGTGACCAAGAACATGAACAGCAAGATTATCATTTGGATAATTTCTAATCGGGTGAAAACCAATTGAAATTCCCGGCAGCTGATAACGCCGTTCTGACAGTTCAGTCGCCTCTTTTTCGGTCAGGTCCACTTTTAAATTAACTGGGGCATATGGACGTTCACCCGTCTGCCTGGAGATTGCCTCTTGAATACTATCTGCCGGTAGATCTAGTATTTCGGAAAGAGTCTGCAGTGTGTCCTCGCTTAGAGGCTCAGCAGATGGAAAATATCGAGCGACAAAGGCAGCCCGGTTTCCTGCCAACAATGTGCCATCTGCGGAAACTATTTCCCCCCGGGGAGCCGGCTCTCTGAGGACTCTCAACCTTTGCTGAACGGCTGCCTCGGCCAGGTCTTCCCCCTGGAACAGCTGCAGTTGAGCACTCCGAACAATCAGCAACAAGAGTGCCACAATTACGATGATGGTGAAGATCTGCAGCCTTTTTTGCATCTGAAGCTCACCTTTCTAAAGGCATAATTTCAGCGTAGAACCTGTATAGCACCATGAACTGCTATCATGACCAGTCCGTTAACCGCCGCTGATATCAGCAAAAACCATAAAACTGGGGACCATCCGCCGTAACTACCCCCGGCCACAGAAACTGCCGCTGCTCTGCCTAACTGCACTGGAAAACTCAATGCAAAAACCGTCAGCGCTGAAAGCCCGGGACTGGTACGCATAAATGCTTGAGCAACCTGGTATACTGCCCAGGCTACAGCAGTCATCAGCAATATATTCAGGCCAATAAATCTGCCCTGGGTCAGATCCAGCGTTGTTCCGGCGAAAACACCGTAGGTCAAAACCCAATTTCTACGCTTCTCAAGCATGGCTACAGCAACTGTCGACAATAAAATTAAGTCCGGCCTGATCTCAGCCGGTTGAATCGAGGAAACTATGGTGAATTGCAGTAATACAGCAGCTAGGGGGATGCCCGCAAACTTCCATCCAGACACCTATACCCCTCCTATCAAACTACCTGACCGTCTCATAGCAGCCCTCAGTCGTCACCGCTTTCTAAGGTTGGCCATTCCAATGAACCAGGTTCAGACACAGACAGGATTGTGACTTCACGTAGACGATTGAGTGCAGCGCGCGGCTCCACCCACACCTCTGCAAGCAGACCCAGTTCTCCGGTTGATCTCTGAACCACCTCTCCAACTGCAATACCGTGTGGGAAAAACTGACTCAAACCGGAAGTAATCAATAAGGTCCCCTTTGACACCTCGGCAGCAGGATCGAAAAACCTTACCCGCAGCTTACCTCGCTGCTCAATCTGTCCTTCAGCAACCCCAGCATCTCCGGTTGCTGCTAACTCGACTCCCAAGCCACTTTCCGGACTGGTAATCAACATAACCGTTGATGTTCTGGGAGTTGTCCTTATAACTCGTCCAACTAGTCCCTCTGGTACCACCACGACATCTCCGGTGCTAACACCGTCTGCCTCCCCTTTGTCCACGGAAAACTCGTGAGTCCATTCTGAGGGAGACCGGGCCAACACCGATGCGTTCAGGCTTTTGATTTCGGCCTCTCTTTGCAGCTGCAGCATGGAGCGCAGCCGCTGGTTTTCCCTGCTCAAACGTTCAATGTGAGTCTCAACCGCCTGCAAGCGCACCACTTTTTCTCGCAGGAGCTCATTTTCCTCCATTACAGTGCGGTAACGGAGAACACCTCCCAGAACATCCTCAACTTCATGTGAAATATCAGTCAGGATACTTTGAGCAGGAGCCAACAATTCATGCCACAGACGCTCAAGCGGCGTAGGAACCCGCTCGGGGCTGGACGTTACAACCATCAAGACTATTAAACATATACTTACCACCAGGCTACCCAGAAATCGCCGGTCTCGCCAGAATTGCATGAATTTCTCCGCCCATAGTTAATACATGTAGTAATAAAGGCACCCTAACTCAAGCCAGCTGTTTTGGAACCATCAAAATCCGCTTGAGCACATCCAACTCATCGAGTACTTTTCCAGTACCATGAACAACGCATAATAGTGGATCTTCAGACAGATATACAGGCATGTCCGTTTCGTCACTGACCAGCTGCTCAAATCCGGACAGCATTGCCCCTCCACCTGTGACGACAATGCCCCGATCCATAATATCAGAGGCCAGCTCCGGAGGAGTACGTTCCAGCGTCACCCGAATCGCTTCCAGAATGCTGGAAACCGGTTCCGACAAAGCTCCCCTGACTTCTTCTGCAGTCAGAGGTACAGTTTTGGGTAAACCACTTACCAAATCACGCCCCCTGACCTCCATCTGCTCACCATCATTCTGAAAGGGAACTGCGCTGCCAATATCGATTTTAACCTGCTCAGCAGTCCGTTCCCCTATCAGTAGGCTGTATTCCCGCTTGACATAGCTGACCAGGGCTTCATCCATCTCATCGCCGGCTATACGAATGGATTGATGGGTAACAATCCCTCCAAGAGAGATAATGGCCACTTCAGTTGTTCCTCCACCGATGTCCACAACCATGTTTCCTGTGGGTTCATGAACAGGTAGACCTGCACCTATAGCGGCTGCCATTGGCTCTTCTATGAGATAGGCCTCACGTGCCCCAGCCTGCAGTGTAGCATCTATGACCGCTCTTTTTTCAACCTCCGTCACACCCGATGGAACTGCAACTACCACCCTTGGCCTGATGACGGTTCTTCTCCGGGTCGCCTTGCCGATGAAATATCTCAACATCGTCTGAGTAGTATCAAAATCAGCTATGACTCCATCCTTCATGGGACGGGTGGCCACAATGTTACCAGGTGTTCTACCGATCATCCGCTTGGCCTCATTACCTACAGCTAACGGCTCGCCTTCCTCATCCCTGCGAGTCGCAACTACCGAGGGCTCCTGCAACACTATTCCCTGCCCACGCACATACACCAGAGTGTTGGCAGTGCCCAGATCAACGCCTATGTCTCTCGAAAAATGATTATATATAAAGCTGAACACTCAGCAATTCTCCTTCCGGGGCGGGTATCAATCATCCCAATCTAAGTTCCATCTAACTCCCTGTCGTCGCAAACTTATGTAGCATTTATCTCCAATTATCAAATGATCCAGCACATCAACTCCGATCAACTGACCTGCTCGCAGAACTCGTTCTGTTACCTGTATATCATCAGAGCTGGGAGATGGGTCTCCACTGGGGTGGTTGTGCGCCAGTACCACTGCCGCAGCATTGCGCTTTATGGCAGTGCGGAATATCTCCCGGGGATGCACCATAGAGGCATTAATACTGCCGATAGATATCACTTCAATTCCCAGCACCTGATTCTTGCTATTTAATAACACAGTTTTGAAATGTTCTCGATCCAGGTAGCGCATCTGCTCTAACAAGAGCTCAGCAGCGTCATCTGGACCTTTTATACCTGCCCTGCTCGGACGTTCACTGCTGACCCGCTTACCCAACTCAACTGCTGCTACTACAGTAGCAGCCTTGGCAGTACCAATCCCGGAAACCTCACACAGTTCCTCAGGTGTGGCGTCAGCCAGACCGCGAAGTACAGCATCCTCCTGTTGCTTGTGCTCAAAGTGTTTAAGCACACGCCTGGATAAATCCAGAACTGTTTCCCCACTGTGAGCATTTCCCGTACCCAGAAGCAGGGCCATAATTTCTGTATCACTGAGTGAATCGGCCCCTTCACTGAACAATCTTTCACGAGGTCTTTCCCGGGGAGGAAACTGCTTGATACTCAAGCGTTTGTCTTTTTTCACCTTATAACCCCTCATAAGGGTCTGATTTAATGAAACCTCATTCCAATTATAACATGAAATCCCATAATGAATAACCCACAGCAGAAAACAGCCTGTCCAAACACTCCAGGGGTAATCCCACCACATTGGTGTAAGAACCCTGTATCCCCTCTGTCAGAGCAACTCCTACACCCTGTATTGCGTAAGCTCCTGCCTTTCCTTTCCATTCACCTGTCTGCAGATAAGCCCCGATGTTTGCCAGTTCGGG
Source organism: uncultured Clostridia bacterium (assembly GCA_964599275.1). Classification (GTDB taxonomy): domain Bacteria; phylum Bacillota; class Sulfobacillia; order SLMV01; family SLMV01; genus PUMD01. Next base: position 25,729 of record CAZRFK010000006.1, on the reverse strand, counting down.
GGGCTTCATTCTTACATGAGTGATCTCCCACAGAGATTGTACCGATTCCTCTCCCCCCAATCGTAGGGCAACTCCCGTCACAACACGGTGTTTTCGTCCCGCCAGCTGTGTCAGCATTCTTTCGGCTTGTCCAATGTCCGCTGGTTTTCCTAAAGTTTCACCAGCATCTGTTACCACCAGAGTATCAGCAGCCAGGACCAGGTCGAATTTGCAGCATTTTGCTACCTGGTAAGATTTCTCTTCTGCCAGGTAAACCACCGCCCTTTGAGGGTCAACCGTCTTTTTCTCTTCACTCGATAGATGATCCAGGTATGCCTGTTCATCGAGTTCAGAAGGAGCAACCGTAAATTCCAACCCCAGCTGATTGAGAAGCTGCCTGCGTCTGGGAGAAGCAGAAGCCAAAATCAGTTCAGGTTTGGGAGCATCAGCTGGCATTTCCAATCACCTCTTCCACCAGAACATAAGCATGGACAACGCCCCCAGGCCTCCAAATACATTAAGATTGAAATTGAACCCAAGGGTGAGATCAACAGTATTCAACAGATTGATTTCTGTAGGTGCCAGGCCCAACCGGGCATAATTGCCAAAAACCGGCCAGTAGGGAGCAGCTATCTCCCCCACTATGTTTCCGATAAAGGCTCCCAGCACCATTAATAAAATAAGTGCTGGAAGCCGGAACGCTCTCGGTCCTCGCATATCTTTCCTCCTCGCCACCGGATCCTGTCTTTCAATTAGTTTTTGCGTTACTACTGACGGCTATGTGCCGTAACATAAAGCACGCCGCATCCCTATTGTCGCCCAGATCAGACGGAAGTAGGCTTGTTGTGTGCGTTGTGAACTCGGGTCTTCATTTACTTCTTTCACGTAAGGGAGTAAAAATTCCTCCGCATAATCTACCAATTCACCTGGCAGTTCCTGGGCATATTCGCTGGTGCCCTGCCAATCCTCTTCAATTACACCAGTTAACTGATTCAAATTACCAGCTGCTTCCTCTCCAACCGGGCGAAGCTGCGGCAGCTGGGCAGATTTCGACTGTAACAGCGTTTCAGATGTAGACAACAAGCTCTGAATCTGAGGTGATATTTCTGGCCGAACCTCTACCTGCACACTCAGGCTGGGGACTTCCCATTGCATAACAGCCACTTTCAAACCTTCAGATTCGAGGTGAGCAGCCAGTTCTTCTCCCGCCTCGCGCGAATCCGTCACCCCGACAACTACTCGCGTCAGGCCTTCGCCTTCTACAGGTAAAGCAGCAGCTGGAATGCCCTGTTCTTGTAGAGCCTGCTGCTTTGCCAGTGCATTCTCTTGATCAGAAAAGGCTCCCACTTGTACCCGGTAAAACTCCATCGTCTGTCCAGTGAGCTCAACCATTTCCATTGAAGTAACATCTTTATCTGGGCCGTCATCTGTATACGGATCCGGCTCCTGGCCTATGACGCCTCTCAACAAATACTGGCCGCCAAAATATCCAGCAGCCACAGTTATGACTGCCAGAGCGCCGAAAACCATTACAAACGGCCACAGGGAACGACTTCCCCCACTGCGTGAACGTTCCATTGCAGCCCCCCCAATCAATTTTTTCCTAACTCACTGTTGATAAAACGGCACGGTCCAGCAGGTGCTTGTTTGAATCTTTAACAGCAAACGATATCTCTTTACTATTGGGCAGATCCTGTTTTGGAATGCGCACAACCCTGCCTGGTCGAGTAAACATCATGGTTACGACAGCATCAGGTTCGGGGTTTATGAGATCAAGGATAATCGACACACCTTCATCATCGACCTCAGTATTTACTGAAAGCACTTCTAAATCATACCCTCCGGTGGGGCAAAACCCACGGAGCAGCACCAGCTCCACATAACCTTCACCTTCGCGGACTTGAGCGGTCAAACCCTCGGTATCAGTTTTCTGTCGTGGTCGACTATATTTGTGCACGTCTACGTCTGCTTGTTTGAGTGATAAAACCTCAAACCTCACCTTTTTTCTCATTATCATCGCTCCTCAGTCCTCCTCCCGGAGGTGCTTATAGCACCCCAGGAGGGCCTGCACAATCCAATCATTCCAGATGGTCCATCCCGGTTAACCGCTGATTTGCTGAATTCGATTGCGTAGGTGTTCGACTTCACTTTCAGCTTCCTTCAACCTGTCCCGTTCTTTCTGAACAACTTCTTCCGGAGCTTTATTAACAAAATCCTCATTTCTCAGCTTATTACGAGAACGCTCCAACATGCGGATGGAATCCTGAAGTTTGTTATCCAACCGCTCTTTTTCCCGCTCAAGATCCACAACCCCCTCCAGTGGAAGCACTACGCGCACCTCTCCGGCAACCTCCACCAGAGCTTTTTCGGGAGAAGATATATCCTGCTCCTTGAGATGCAGGTTTTTCACACCAGCAAGATCGGACAGGTGCCGAGTACCCTCGTTCAGAGAATTCCTTGCCTCGTCTGAACCCAAAACCCAAACATCAACTTGCTCGGAAGGAGGAATATTGACTTCTGAGCGAAGATTCCTGATGCATCTTATTACTGTCATCCACAGTTCAACCTGTTCCCGCGCACCCATGTCACAAAGCATATTCTCTGCCTGAGGCCAGCCGGCGGAAATGAGAGCTCCGTCAGCGCCTGGTAGTGCACCCCATAGTTCTTCGGTGACAAATGGCATAAACGGATGCAGAAGTTTCAGTACAGCCTTGAGGCCGGATAATAGCACACTCTCAGCTGCGGCATCGCCTCCGTCTGTAAGACGAGACTTGACCATCTCAATATACCAGTCACACAGTTGGCTCCAGGAGAAGTCATAAATCTCCTGCAGAGCTTCCCCAAGTTGATATTGCTCCAGATACTCATCTACCGTCTGAACAGTTTCGTTCATTTGGGTCAGAATCCATCTGTCTTCCAACCGCAGGTCTACATCATCAAGGGATGCAGGCTCGAAATCCTCGGGCAAATGCATGAGCGCAAACCTACATGCATTCCACAGCTTGTTGGCAAAGTTACGACCTGTTTCAGCACGTTCCCAGAAAAAGCGCATATCATTTCCGGGAGTATTGCCAAAGAGCAGACAAAACCGCAGCGCGTCAGCTCCGTATTCTTTTACCACCTCAAGCGGGTGAACCCCATTCCCTAAAGATTTACTCATCTTGCGCCCTTCTGAGTCCAACACCAGCCCGTGAATTAATACATCTGAGAACGGAACTTCGCCAGTAAATTCAATGCCAGAGAAAATCATTCTGGCTACCCAGAAAGGTATTATATCCCAACCAGTTACCAGTACGTCAGTAGGGTAGAAATACTCAAGTTCAGGGGTCTCCTCTGGCCATCCCTGTGTGCTGAACGGCCACAGAGCTGAACTGAACCAGGTATCCAGTACATCAGGGTCCTGCTGCAAATTTTCACTCGAACATTTCGAGCATTCACTCGGTTCTTCTCGAGCCACAATAATTTCGTCACAGTCCTGGCAATACCAGGCCGGTATCTGATGACCCCACCACAGCTGACGCGAAATACACCAGTCGCGGATATTTTCCATCCAGTTTAAGTATATGCGCCCAAACCTCTCAGGAATGAAACGTACTTTTCCGTCTTCCACCGCATCTATGGCAGGTTGTGCAAGTTCCTCCATTCGCACAAACCACTGACGTGATGTGAGAGGCTGAATTCCGGTGTCACAACGGTAACAATAACCCACTGCATGCTGATGGTCTTCTATTTCGCTCAGATAACCCTCATCTTCAAGGTCTTCAATGAGACGATCCCGGCATTCCTTGACCTCCAGCCCAACATATTTCTGGGGAACCTGCTCGGTCATTTTGCCGTCTGCTCCAATTACTTTGATCTGCTCAAGGTCAGCTCTGAGTCCCATTTCAAAGTCATCAGGGTCATGAGCAGGGGTAACTTTAACTACCCCGGTGCCGAATTCAGGATCCACATGAGGATCTGATATTATGGGTATCTGTCGACCTGCAAGCGGTACTACAGCTGTTGCTCCCACCAAATGTTCGTACCTTTCATCATCCGGATGAACGGCCAGGGCTGTGTCACCTAGCATAGTTTCTGGACGGGTGGTAGCAACCATTACTTTTTCTTGTTTATCCACACCTGAAATGGGATACTCAATATAGTGAAGTTTGCCCTGCTGTTCATGGTGTTCTACCTCTATATCACTCAGTGCTGTCTGACAACCCGGACACCAGTTAATCAGATAATTACCTCGATAGATGAATCCTTTTTCGTGAAGTCGCACAAAAACCTCACGCACAGCTCTCGACAGTCCCTCATCCAGAGTAAATCTCATTCGGTCCCAATCGGGCGAAGCACCTAACTCCTGCAGTGTGGACACGATTCTTTGCTCGTATTTTTCTTTCCATTTCCACACCTCGCGGTTAAACTCTGCCCGGGACATGTCATGACGGGTCTTGTCTTCCTCCTCAAGCAGTTTAACCTCCACCATATGCTGGGTAGCAATTCCCGCATGATCAGTACCCGGCTGCCATAATGCCTCATAACCCAACATGCGTGCATGCCTGATAAGTACATCCTGAAGTGTATTATTCAGAGCATGCCCCACATGAAGATCGGCAGTAACATTGGGAGGAGGCATTGCGATTGAAAAAGGTCTGCGTTCATCATTCGCCTCAGCTTTAAAATGTCCTCCATCCAACCAGTACCCATAGATCCGCTGCTCCACCTCCTGCGGATCATATTTGGTTGGGAGTTTTTCTTTGTTGTTCTTGTGTTTATCTCCCAAAATGAAGCCTCCTTTCTCAAAATAAACTCCGTTGAATTCTGAATGTGATGTGCCAATAGAGTAGGAACAGCCCCAGTCTAGTTGTTAGGGCTGGGACCTCTCATCAAACCGCGCATAAGGATGCTTTGCATAGTCGTTGCCCCGGAGTAAGTGTCATCACTGCGTCGCCGCATCCCGACCCTAATCACACCCAGTCGCCCGCCATGGGGCCACCGTTTGGGGTCTTCCCAAGCCGGCCAGTGAACTTCCCCGTCTTTATGGCGGGTCGCCACGACTGAATGCCACCTCTGGTTCATTTCGGTTCCGGTTTGGCTGCCCGCCTCAGGCTCTTCAGATTCCACCTCACGGTGGACACCCTTCCACCCTTGTCTTCGACGTAACCTCGGCCCATGAGGAACTTTCACCCCTTAGCATCTGTCCGTGCCGGGCTCACCACATAAATAACCCCCCATCGTCTAAGGACGAAAGGGGGATTCGCGGTACCACCTTAGTTTCCCACGGACATGGGACACTTACAACAACAGATAACGGAATACCGTCTCAACTTAATGACATTCAGTTGAGCCGCTCAGAGACGACCTTCAGCTTATTCCGGACCCGGGAGATCTTTCAGCCAGTGAACCTCCCTCTCTGTGGACGGTTAAGCCTACTCCTTCCCTTCAAAGCGTTTGTCTATTAGCATATTGCTTAAAAAAAGTTTATTTGTTTAGTCTCCCACCGTCAAGCAAAACTTGCGGATATCAATCAGTTACGCGAAGTTTTCGCCTCACGATTCATCGGCTTCAAAGCGACATTAACTTCAATTGCTCCATATTGGGTTTCCAGGGGCATTATTAACCTGTGAAAATCCAGAGTAGAGATATAAACTCCCTTACCAGTTACCACAGTAGGGGGAGCTATCCGACAAAGCAGTCCTTTCTGTTCCAGCTCAGCTGTAGCCAATCCAGTTATAACATTTCCCATTTCTCCGATTCCACTCTCTGCCAGCTCATCAAAAATTGGAACGGGCTCACCAAGCATTTCACTGACCAATGACCGGGCAGTTTGCTCGGAGAAACCGTAAAAGACTCCACCACGAACATCACCGGTAACCCCCAAAGCCACAGTAACTTCTTTGGAGGTTGTTCCGGATTTCTCCAGACTGACTTCGCCGCGGGTTATCTCTGCTTCAATCTCTTCCTTCAACACCTTGCATGCAGCGGTGATGAACGGATTTATAAATTTAACACTAATAGCCATCAATCATCCTCCTTTATTTGACCGAGCACAACTGCTCCTAAGACATCTTACGATAGAAAAATGGGGCGGGGTTTTTCAGCCCTATTTCCTCGGCCTGAAAAATAATTTCTGTACCTCCCACAAAAATGTAGCCACCAGGCCGAAGAGCCTGATAAAGGATGTTATACAGCTGGCTTTTGGCTTCCTCAGTAAAGTAAATTGCCATATTTCGACACACTATTAAGTCAAAGTCCTGTTTATACCTGCTGGTGAAAACATTTTCTTGTCTGCAGGTAACCACGCGCTGAATTTTATCTTCCAACTGATAAATATCTTCAAGACTGCCATCCGGTTTCCTTCTCTGCGGAGATGGCAGGCGTTGCTCTTCTACATCCATGGCAGAAGCAAAGAACCTGTTGCGCAGTGACCTAGGCACATAACGAATTTCATCTTCCCAATATAATGCTTCCTGCGCCCGATGAAGTGAATCATCGTCGATATCAGTACCCAAAATCCTGCAACCCCGCAGAGCGTTTTTTTTCCACAGCAGCATTGCCACACTGTAGGGCTCACAGCCGATAGAACATCCAGCACTCCATACATTTAAACCTCTGGATTTGTGTACCAATTCTTCAAGCACGTTTTCCTCTAGATACTCAAATCGGACCGGGTCTCGAAAGAATTCGGAAACATTTATCGACATTCTACCCTTGAAATTCTGAAGCATTACTGGATCCTTGCGCAGCTTTTCCAGAAGCTCTCCATATGAACTCAAACCGTAACGTCGCAGCGCTGACTCCAGAAGCCTTTTTACCTGTTTTGGCTTGTATAGGCTCAGATCAAGATCACATATTTTTCGCAGCTTTCGCTGCACGACGCGGAGAGCTAACCCATCTCCCTCTTTCTTAGACGTTGCCTTTATTTCCTCTAGTTCTTCTGTCATCCATCCACCCCCTCAACCCTCAATCTGGTTTGAATACACCTCTACGACTGTGCTGCCTATGCCGTGCTTCGATTGCAAAGACGTCTGGCCAACCCGGATAAGTGTCCTGCTATGGATTTTATCGGTAATACAACATCACTAGCTCCAGATTTAATTACAGCACTGGGCATGCCGAAAACTGCGCAGCTTTGCTCGTCCTGTGCCACAACAGCTCCTCCATGCTCCTTGACGAGTAGGGTTCCTTCCATTCCGTCCTTACCCATACCGGTCAGAATCACCGCTACCAGACGATCATTGAACAGCTCAACTGCCGACTCCAAAGCTACGTCAACGGAAGGACGAACCCCATGACGCGGCTCCTGAAACCCGAGTCTGATCCGACTGCTACGATCAAAAAATAAGTGCTGACCGCCCGGAGCTACTATTGCATTGCGGGGGTGCAGCTTCATCCCTGCATGTGCTTCCTTTACTGGAATCTTTCCTTCACTATTCAGCCGTCTGGCCAGTGAACCGGTGAAACCTGGCAGCATGTGCTGGATAATAACTACAGGTAGGGGGAAATCAGAAGATAAATTCTCCAACAATTGAGAAAGAGCTGCTGGTCCCCCAGTAGAGGCACCAATTATTACCAGGCCAGGTAAAACACTGCATCCGCACTGATTTTTACGTAGTACCATAATTTCTCGCCTCCAATGATCGCCCCAGGCTGCAGATTTTACCCAACATGCTTTTTTGCCGTGGCTAAAATTTTGTCTGGTTTGAACGGTTTAACAATAAAATCTTCCGCTCCAGCTTTAATGGCCGAGATAACTATTCTCTCCTGCCCCAAAGCACTGCTCATGATCACCTGAGCATCATCATACCTGCTTTTTAGCTCTTTTAAGGTATCCATACCGTCCATTACTGGCATGGTTATGTCCAAAAATACCAGATCTGGATTCTCCTCCTCATAAACCTTAAGAGCCTGCTGTCCGTTCTCAGCTTCAAATACTTCAAAACCCTCATTAGCCAACAGTTTGCGATAACGAACACGCATGAATCTTGCGTCATCAACTACCAGTATCTTGCCCATCAGCAAACCTCCTTTCTTCACCCGTTAGCTGCATTAATAAGCCACCAGCATCAAGTATCAGGGCAACTCCACCGTCGGGTAGGATAGTTGCAGAAGATATTCCTGAAATATCATCGAGAGGTTTTGACAGAGGCTTAATCACGCATTCTTCCTCTCCTATCAAATCATCCACCACAAACCCCACATGTTTCTGATCAGCCTCAAGAACAACAATATACTTTTGTTCAGTTTTGCGTAGTTCACAGATGGACGGAAAGAAATCGCTCAGCTGAAACAGAGGAATCAGTTCATCTCTCAGGTGAAGGGTGGAACTATCGCCTGTGGAGTGTACATGCTGCGTATTTAAGTGCAGCGTTTCTCTGACAGAACCTAACGGAATAACATAAATCTGCTGACCTATCCGCACCAGCAGCGATTTAACGCTGGTCACCGCGAGCGGAAATGAAAGGCTGAAGGTCGTTCCTGCGCCAGGTCTGTTTTCCACAGATATCTCTCCGCCTGAACTATCTACCTCCCGGCGAACGACATCCAACCCAACCCCACGCCCAGAAATTTCTGTCACATTTTCCGATGTGCTGAACCCTGAATTGAACATCAGTTCAATTAATTCCTGTTCCTGCATCTGCTCAGCCTGTTCTGTAGTAATCAACCCCCGGTCTATCGCCCGTCGGGATACAGCGTCCAGGTCGATGCCGCTGCCATCATCAGAAACATTGATGGTAATATGGTTATCATTGCTTACTGCCGACAGTACAATGGTTCCTTCTGGATCTTTACCCAGAGATTCACGTATCTGAGGAGTCTCAATACCGTGGTCAACGGCATTGCGTAGAAGATGGGTCAGAGGATCACTTATTACCTTAAGAAGGCTTCTATCTATTTCTGTCTGACCACCTTCGATTTTGAAGTTGAATTTCTTTTCCTGACTTCTCTGCAAATCCCGCATCAGCCGGGGAAAACGGCGGAAGAGACGGTCCATCGGTACTAACCTCATCTGCATTATATTACCCTGCACTTCAGCGGTAACTCGGCTCAACATATCAACTGTTTGGCGCAAATCTTCAACCCCGTCAGTGAAATCCTGCAGGGCCAATTCATCAACCAGATTGTTCAGTCTGTTGCGATTGATAACCATCTCACCAGCAAGATTCATGAGATCATCCAGAGTCGACACTGCCACGCGTATGTGAGTGCTGTTACTTCCGTCTGGGGTTTCTTCAACTGAGGATGGTCGATCTTTTGTTGCAGATATTGACTCAGTTTCTGTATCTTCATCATCTGATTTTTCAGCTGTCATCTGCTCACAGTCGACACAAGCCACATTTGGAAGGTTTTTCAGGCCCTGTCTGAGTTCACCGATATCAGATTCTGCGCAAAGGAAACATTTTATTTGTCCGTTCACCTGGCCCGTTTCTTCAATCTCCTGTTGGCCAGGTATAGAATCAATGACGTCACCCCAGTCCTCGCAGAACATAAGAACCTGCAGAGCGCGCACCGAAGGCATATCGGTATCTTCTGTCAGTTCAACTGATACCTGAAGTATGTCAGAGCCTTCTTCAGCCATAGTTTCAATATTGGACAGAGCCTTGTCGTATTCAGAACTCTGCCCATTGCCAGATTTTGTATCAATGTTCTGCAAACTATGGTTCAAACTCTCCAGCAGCTCATCCACGCCACTATTATCGTCATCATCGTAATGGGTGAGATGACGCATCATATCAACTGCTGAAAGCAATGTATCCATTACATCTGCGTCGACACTCATTTGTTCATCTCGGACAGCTATAACTACATCCTCAGCGGAATGGGCCAGTTTCGCCATATCTTCATAACCAATGGACGCAGCATTGCCTTTCAGGGTATGCATTGCCCTCAAAAGCTGCTCAATCTCTACCTGTGATGCGCCATTTTTCTCCAGACCCAACAAGATGTCTTCTGCTGAATTGAGATGTTCTTCTGCTTCGGCAGCAAAGACTGATAGTTCCTCATCACTAAACTGTTCATCATTCACTACCCCACCACCCCCTCTCGATCAAAGCTCAGCTCATCTGTTTCAATCAATGACACTACTTTGCCATTCAAGCGCAAAAGCCGGTTTGTTTCAGATTTCCCAGTATCAATGATTTCATTTCTGTCTTCAAAATCATCTGTTGACATGGACACCACCTGACTGACTTGATTTACCAACAAAGCAACAGGAGGATGCTGCTCAAATTCCACCACGAGACCGACTTGTTTGCTGGTAGAAGACGCAGTGAGAGTTTCATCGGTTGAAATGTTGTTATCTTTTTGCAATCGGACTGCTGCAAAAACATCACCACGAACATTGATTACGCCTTCAACTCTCGGAGGTGCTCCGGGAACAAAGGTCACCGAATCAAAAGTGACGATACTCTGAATGGAGTCTGTTCTGATGGCATATTCATGGTTGTCTAAATTAAATAGAACTACCGAAATGGCTCTTTCAGAATTACTGCGTTGCTGCACGGTCTCACCACCCCTTCGACGACACGTCCCCTCTATGTATTTACATCGTAAATCACGGAAAAGTTTTCAGCTGAAGGCTCAAGATAACAGGGGTAAGCAAAGGCAAAAAATATCAGGAATGGGGAAAAACTGCAGTTATGAAGCGGATATTGCATACTCCATCAAAATAATTCTATGTTCTCCCAACCTTTCATTTGACAGTATGCCCGTTTTGCAAAAACCAACCTTCTGATAACAGCGAATTGCTGGTTCATTGTCGGCCAGCACACGCAGATGAATTGAATTGCATCCCCGATGATGAAGTTCATCAGTCAGAAGCTTCAAAGCGTCAGTGCCATAACCACGACCGCGGTCTTCAGGTGAATCTATAGAAATCTTCAGTTCTACACTGCCAGACAGCTCATCGATATCATCCACGGCCACAAACCCCAATCTTTTGTCATCTCGCTTTCTAATAATGAGATAAACCTCACTTCGTTCCCAACTGAATAAAGCCCGGCTCAAAAAAGGATCACTGACAGCCCCCCCTACACTGCATCTATTCAGTTGTTCAATTTCACACTCACTACTCGAATCCACTGATACCAATTTCAACCTTTTACTTTCCATAGAAACCTCCTCCAATCCCATCACATCAACCCGATTTCTCAGCGTTATCCCCATTATCCTTTTTGTAATATTGACCAGCAAAATCCAAAGAAAACAATATTACAACAAATGATAAATACTTTAAAATTGTGTTATGTTTAATACATAGCACTGTAAATACCAGATATTTTTAACTGTATACTCTTTATTACTACTTTCGGGTCTATTATACTTGTTTTACCCTGGAGTTTCGCCGGGAATTTTGTGAATGAGAGGTGAGTTACAATGAACAAAGAAACAATTTACAGAAGCAATATATGGGAGGTTGCTACAAAATTTATAAGCGGCCTTGTACTGGTATTGCTTTTTGTACTGCTGTTTGGAGCATTCAACACTTCCTCTGCCGCAGCTGTGGACTATACCATACGGTCCGGCGACACACTGTGGCTTTTGGCCCAGAGATACCAGATATCAGTAGACAGAATTCAAAATCACAATGGAATCTACAGTACTATCATCTATCCGGGTCAAACCCTAACCATACCTTTTCAAGGAAGGGTACACGTGGTCAGCAGAGGAGACACCATTGCGGAAATCGCCAGATGGTACGGGGTAACGGTGCAAGACATCCAATGGAGCAATAATTACTGGTCAGAGACCATCTACCCGGGACAACGATTCGCAATCCCGGATGCTTCTGGTTCAGGCAAAACTGGTGATTCTGATCAGAGTGCAACTACGACGTCAACCTGGCTATCTGGTGAGCAGGAAGACCTTCTGGCCCGGCTTGTCCGTTCTGAAGCAGAAGGAGAACCATATAGAGGGCAGGTAGCAGTAGCTGCGGTTGTATTGAACCGAATGAACAGCTCAATATTCCCTGATTCCGTAACTGAAGTCGTATATGAACCCCGTCAGTTTGAACCTGTAATGAATAACACAATTTATATCCCTGCAAATGATACCGCTCGACGTGCGGTTAGAGAGGCTCGTGCCGGATGGGATCCCAGTAGAGGAGCCTTATATTTCTTCAATCCGGCAAAAACAAGCAATGAGTTCATGCATTCCCGTCCTCCCATCGTAACTATTGGGAATCATAAATTTACGCACTGAACTTACACGAGGGGGCCATCTCCCCCCCTACCAACCACACCAGAAATTAATAATTGGGTAGGAGGGGCGGTTAACCCCCGTCCCCCCACACCACCGGGCATGCGGGTCCGCACCCGGAGGTTCATGTTGAACCTCCGCGAGATGAACCCCCTGCTCGTGCCAGAGATGCACTCGGCCCCCGCCAGACCCTGACGTGTTCACCGTCTCCTGCTGACGGTCGGCTCCTTGATTGAGGAGTTTTCTGCTCTCTATGTGCATATCTCCAACTCACAGCGTCATCCTCTCGAACATGTTCGGTCCTTCAGTCGGGTAATCTTGTCAGCCCGCCTAATATGACCTCGGCTGATTTCTGCCGGCTCATCCACGCCTTCCAGTCGGGACTGTGAACTCAGTTCACCACCGGCAGACCTCCCAGGGTAAGAACGATGACGTTTTCCTCCATGTACCCGTCTCATCTACCGCCGTACCTCTTGGCAACTTCGGATTCCGCCTCGCGACGGACACCCTTGCTGTTCAGCTAAGAGTAGGATTGTTGCCAACCCCTGCTCGGGACTTACACCCTGTAGCCATCACCCATGCCGGGCGCACCACAATTTCAAAAAGCAGGCGCACCTTTAATTAAGGGATGCGCCTGCTTTGTTATATCAGATTTCAGATGTTTTAACCTACGATTCAGGCGGTAACCTCTTCCCCCTGACCACTATCACCGCTTGTAAGTATCAGCGGTTCTGCACCTTTTTCAACTGTATCCCTGGTGATGACCAGTTTGCGCACATCATCACGGGAAGGAATCTCAAACATAACCTCCAACATGAGCTCTTCAATCACAGATCTCAGACCACGAGCTCCTGTATTTTGTTCCATGGCCTTGTCTGCTATTGCAACTAGTGCCTCATCCTTGAATTCCAGATCTATATGATCCATTTCGAAAAACTTTCCGTACTGTTGGACCAGTGCATCCTTCGGTTCTACCAGAATATCAACCAGCGCATCCTTATCTAACTGTCCGAGGCTGGCAACTACCGGCACACGCCCAACGAATTCAGGAATGAGACCATACTTTAACAAGTCCTCAGGGAGCACTTGAGAAAGAAGAGCTCCAATGGATTCATCGGTTGAACTTTTGGGTTTTGATCCAAAACCCATGACATTCTCACCAACCCGCTTCCTGACCATACCCTCTAATCCACCAAATGCACCACCACAGATAAACAGAATATCAGTGGTGTCAATCTGCAGAAATTCCTGATGTGGGTGCTTTCGTCCGCCCTGAGGGGGTACGCTGGCTTCAGTGCCCTCAAGAATTTTGAGAAGGGCTTGCTGCACTCCCTCACCCGACACATCTCTGGTAATCGACGGATTCTCAGACTTGCGCGCAACTTTGTCAATCTCGTCGATATAGATAATGCCCTTCTCCGCCCTCTCTATATCGTAATCTGCGGCCTGGATTAGCTTCAACAGAATATTTTCAACATCTTCTCCTACATAACCAGCCTCAGTGAGTGAAGTAGCATCTGTTATGGCAAAAGGCACATTTAAAACCTTGGCCAGTGTCTGCGCAAGCAGCGTCTTTCCACAGCCTGTTGGTCCTAGAAGCAAAATATTGCTCTTCTGCAGTTCAACATCGTCTACCTGTTGCCCCATACGAACACGCTTGTAGTGATTATAAACTGCAACGGAAAGCACTTTTTTTGCTCGCTCCTGAGACACCACGTATTGGTCCAAGAAATCCTTTATTTCACGGGGAGGAGGAATGTCGTCTACCTCAAAGGCAACATCTTCACGCAATTCCTCTTCGATAATGTCGTTGCATAAGGCAATACATTCATCGCAGATATATACCCCGGGGCCAGCAACCAATCTCCTGACCTGATCCTGATATTTACCGCAAAACGAACATTTGAGTTGTCCCTTATCGTCGCTAAATTTAAACATCCTCCCTCTCCTTTCTACCCCGCAAAACACTAACGCGGGATAGAGGGTGGTAATTATGCTGTTATTCTACCTCATCAGGGCGAAGTACTTCATCAATGACCCCATACTCCAAAGCTTCATCAGCAGACATGAAAAAGTCCCGGTCTGAGTCTTTTGCAATTGTCTCAACATCCTTGCCAGTATGACGAGCCATCAGTTCATTGTAACGCTCACGCATACGCAGTATCTCGTCAGCATAAATCCTGACGTCTTCTGCGCTGCCACCAGCCTGACCCTGTGGTTGATGGATCATGATGCGTGAGTTTGGCAATGTATACCGTTTACCTTCAGTACCGCCTGCCAGAAGCAGGGATGCCATACTGGCCGCAATGCCCACGCAATATGTCACTACATCGGGCGCAATGTACTGCATTGTATCATAAATTCCCAAACCGGAATCGACCGACCCTCCCGGAGAATTTATATAAATGGAAATATCCCGTTCTGGATCATCAGCTTCCAAAAACAAGAGCTGGGCTACTACCAGATTGGCCACATTATCATCGATTGGGGTCCCTATAAAGACTATCCTATCCTTTAAGAGGCGTGAATATATATCGTAAGCCCGTTCACCTCGAGCAGACTGCTCAACAACCATAGGCACCAAATTCATAACTTGCCACCTTCCTTCCTTCAATGGTTCCCAAAAAACACTCATCCGATAACTTATTCGATTTGCTCTTGCAAGGATCCTTCCGTCAGATCTTGCAAGCATTGTCTATTAATTACTCTTCCTCACCAGGCTTATCGTTGTCATTTTCCAATGAGGCTTCTTCTTGTGCTTGTTGAAGCTGTTGTTCCTGAGCAAGCCGCTGCTGCTCCTCAAACTCCCGCTGTTTGTTCTCTACTCTTTCTTTCATTTCATCATATTCATTATCTGCCCAGGTAGCCAGTTGTCTTCTCACCTTCTCTATTTTGACCTCAGACTCCAGTTCACCAGCCTGAGCGGAACCGAGCATGTATTGTCGCAGCATCTCCACATCGGCACCCATCATTTGTGCGCGCTCGCCTATCTTTTCATCAAGTTCTTCCTCGGTGACTTGAACATCTTCCGCGTCAGCCACGGCTTCCAAAACTAGCATCTGTTCGACATTTGTGTGTGCAGCTTCCCACATCTCATCCTCAAATTCCTTTACGCTACCATAGCCCCTCTGTTGGACAAATTGTTCCATGGTAACATCGTACGAATCCATTTCGTTTTGCAGGCGCTCTTTCTGCTGATCAAATGCGCGCTGCGCCATGACTTCAGGAACCTCCACTGTAGCATTAGCAATAACCTGGTCTATAACTTCCTGCTCAAACTCAGATATTACCATCGATTCTCTATTCAGTTGTAATCTTTCGCGGACAAGCTCACGAAGTTCCTGCACTGTCTCTACATCTTCAAAACCTGACTCTTTTGCTAATTCGTCATCAAGCTCAGGCAGTGTTTTTGTTCTTACCTCAAGAACATCAACTTCAAACTTCACTTCGGCACCATCCAGTGGGGGACGGGCGTCCTCGGGAAACTGAACATCTAGGGACAGCTCCTGTTCGGCCTGAGCCCCAATCAGACCTTCTTCAAAATCGGGAAGATAATCTCCACTGCCGATTTCAATCATTTCTTCCTCGGCCGTGAGTTCCTCAAGAGGTTCTCCATCCAGATAGCCTGTAAAGCTGACAACACCAATCATTCCGGGTTCAAGCTCCGCCCCTTCTTCAGCCAGCTCCACTGTAGCCTGATTGCTGCGCAAATTCTGAATTACTTCCTCGACGTCTTCATCGGTTATCTCTGGTTCTTCCAATTCAACATCGAGCTCTTTATATTTTCCGAGTTCAACCTCCGGAACAATTTCAACTTCTGCAGTAAAGCTTACCCCGCCATCCTCAGTCTCATCATTAAGGTCCTGAATATCTGGTGAATCAATTGGATCTATTTCTAATTGTTCTATCGCTTCTTCGTAAGCCTCTGGAACAAGCTGCTCTATAGCTTCCTGTCTCAATACTTCAGTGCCAAAACGGTGCTCAAAGATCTTTCTCGGTACTTTGCCTTTTCTAAAACCGGGGATGACAACTTCATTTTGCATATTGTTAAAAGCACGATCCATATGTTCTTCTACCCGGTCGGCCTCAACTTCAACATGAAGTAGCCTCTTGGTATCTGCCTCTTCGGCGTGTTCCATCCTTACTTTAACCACTGGTGTTCCCCTTTCCGCTGCATTTTATCAGCAGGAGATGTCATTTTTGAAATATCAACAATTCACTGGCAACATGATAACTAATAAGACAACGCATGTCCAATTTGGAAGTCTTTCCAGTAACATCAATGGGCAGCGGATTTAATCCACTACCCATCGACGTAAACTGTGCGAGGGAAGGGACTCGAACCCTTACGCCCCAATGGGCACGGGATCCTAAGTCCCGCGCGTCTGCCAATTCCGCCACCCTCGCAGATGTCTCAAGATCTTTGAGACAATCGCAATGATTTTACAGCAGTAGGCAAAGAAAATCCAACAGGTGCTCAATTATTGTAACACGGTGAATCATGAGTGTGAACAGGACACAATTATCTGGTTCATATGTCTGTGCCAAGTTGTATCACTGTTTGATATTTAATTTATATTTTGTCACTCACCTCACAGGATAAAAAGCTTCTCATGGAGAACTTGGCATATGACTACAGTTACAAACCCTCTCAAATTATTTTAATTCTTGACTTTTGTTTCTTCTCAACACAAAGATAGAGGAGGAAACAACTTGACACAAAAAAACAGTCGCAATCTTTCAGATAGGAGCAATGAACCACCAAAATTTGCCGGCATAAAAACTTTTATGAATCTGCCCTATACATCAGAAGTTAGCCATCTGGAAGAATACGATTTCGCAATTTTGGGCCTTCCTTTCGACACTGCTGCTACCTACCGGGTAGGAGCACGGTTTGCACCGGCAGCCATCAGGGACATTTCTGGTTCAATTCGCGATTACAATCCTTTTCTGCAGGTTGCCCCTACTGAAACAATGAGGGGTGTCGATTTTGGCGATGCTTCAGTGATCCCCGGAAACACCGACCGCAGTCTAAAACGGATGCAAAAATCCACTGATAAGATAGTAAATCATGACACTATTCCGGTCTGTATGGGGGGCGATCATCTCGTCAGTTTACCTGTTTTGAGAAGTCTGGCACAAAAACACGGGCCCTTATCTCTGATACATTTTGATTCTCATCCCGATACCTGGCCGGATATATATGGTGAAAAATACAATCATGGGACTCCCTTCAAGCGCGCAGCAGAAGAAAATCTGATTGTTCCGGACAAGTCAATCCAGATTGGTTTACGAGGTACTTTTAGAAAAGCAGGAGACTTCGAAGCAAACCAGGACATGGGTTTTGATGTCATTACCGCAGACCAACTCACCCAGTTAACCCCAAATGAAATAGGTGATCGGTTAAAGCAAAAGGTGGGAGATAATCCAGCTTATCTTACTTTTGATATAGATTTTCTGGATCCCGCCTTTGCTCCTGGTACGGGTACACCTGAAATAGGAGGACCCAGTTCTGCGAGGGCACTTCAGATACTGCGAACCCTGAAATTACATAATCTTAAAGGGTTTGATCTTGTAGAGGTACTGCCAGAATACGATCATTCAGGAATTACATCTCTGGCTGCTGCCTGTATTATCTTCGAAATACTCTCATTAATTGCTGTACATCAATATCAATAAAACCGCTCAGGTGGTTTCCATCTCCGAAAGGAGTGATTGCGCAAACTGCTGTGCCTCATCGATATTATCTTCATCAGGTCTGTTCGGGTTGATTCCACCTATCAGCCTGAGCGGGCCAAAAGTGTCGTAGCCCAAACAGGAAAACTCCCCCAAAACACTGTACCCGGCAGACTGCAGCCTTCTTCTCATCGGATAATGGTACAAAGATGCCGGACCCCAACCACGCGTGGAAAATATGAAGGCCTTTTTATTAATACCTCTCTGGGGAAGGTCATCAACGCACCCAAGTAAAGATGAATGATGCCGAAAGGCATATATCCCCGACCCAAAGCCAATCAGATCCACCTCATTCAATTTTCCAACCTCGTTAGGCTTCACAACGCCAGCATCCAGTGTGTCAGCCATAGCACGGGCGATTTTCAGGGTGTTTTTGTGATGGAATGAAAGGCAAACGATTACCGTATGCATTGCTTTTACCCCCTTTGCGGTTGCGTTGATGATAACAATACCTGACATGGCATGCAATATCAGTTGATTTTTCAAATCAGACAGGGTCTTTGCACTAGCATAGGATTAAACATTGGGGTAATTTGTCGATATATTATCTGCATGGAGAATGGGTAACTTCGGATAGGAGATCAGGCTGATTAGAGTGTAGAAGCAGTTAATGAGGGCACCTCACCGGTTACCCAACGCAGTAGGACAACACAGCAAAAAATCTACTGAAGGAGGCACCTGAAAAAAACAATCGCATACAAATAACTTCCGAAATTTCCAGCCAGCACCTGAATTCACCACTTTCGGAAACTCCCCAATCTCCAACGCTCAATGCTGCTATTGAAACCGATAATCTGACAAGATCTTCACGGTATTAACATAAAACACCCACAGTCTCGCCAGGACGTGTCCTCCTCTGCAAAACAAACCTTAATCTGCCAACTAGACTTAGAATAAACTAACTTGCTTGAAACTTCATGTATGAGCAATAAGCGAGCGTGAACCTGATTTCCAGGCTCGGCAAATTCCATGAATCACAGGAGCCCTTGAGTTGTCACTCATATTATATTGGCAGCTGGATAACACCTAAAATGAAAAGAAATGTCGCCGATATGTAATCTCCCCATACATGGATAAATCGGAAATTCAACCTTCCGGCAAACCTTGTCCCGATCAGTAAAAAAGTAAAGCTCACGGCGCCTGTCCACAATGAAGTTGAAATAACATCATATCCAGCAAGTCCTCCCGAAAACCCGAGAGAGATCGTATTTAACCCAAGGGCTAGTCCCAACAGCACACCACCAGTTGTGCCTATTTCCTGCCTTTTTGGATTAACTTCATCAGTATCATCACTGATTCCCTGCCAGACAAACCACAAACTCAAAACAAAAAACACACCAGCACTCAAATAATGCTCCCACAACGGTGGTAGTAAACCTGCAACCCCTTCTCCTAACGTCAAACCGGTGGCCATTGAGGCTGCTGATATTGTCCCGATCATTAATATAGTCAACAGCGGTATGTAACGCCTCATACCCACAAAAAAACTGATGCTCAGATCGTCCAAATTTGAGGAAAGAATTAGCAAAACTATCTGCCAGTTGATATTATCACCTCATCGTTCGCGCCGCTGCCTACCTTTGCTCACTATTGTCTGTCAAAAACCAAAAATCTATCAGAAAAATGAATCTTTTATAAAAATACCATCTAGCCCATACAGATGTCAAAAAATCCACCAATCACAGAATTGGAGTAGATTATTGGCGAACGCTGCCAAACGCAAATAAAACAGTCATACCCTACAACTCGCGGATATCTACGATATCGACGTAGGACAAAGTAGAGCATGTGGGTGGTCAGTACAGATGAGGAGAAATTATTTTGAACCGGCCAGCATGAAGACTCTGTTTGTAGGGCCACCCGCAAGCTGCAGGATGATCGAACCTTCTCGCTGAGCATCGTGATGCGGAAGTACATCAGCATGTGACGGATTATCGATAATGACTTTTTCAGGCTGTCGTCGAGAAAACAGAGAGCTTTTTGCCGGGAAAAAATGAATGCACCAGTGTTTCTTAAGAATCACATACATCGAGCTGCAGCAGTACCTGAATGAATGAAATATGCGCCTGCAGGAACCTATAATAAAACTGCTGGAGTCAGAGGATCTGACTCCAGCTTTCTGGTATTATATATATTTGCTGTTTTGCCGATTTAATCTTCTGTTAAATTTTTTCTGATCTGGAAGGCATCAAGTATTCTGAACCTGACGCAGGGCTAAGTGGTTAAAGAAAGCGCAGTTATTTATTAACTTCGTGGCGCGCTTCTTTTCCAGTCTTGTCAGAAACTTCGTCTGCTTGTTGGAGTGAAAAGTAACCAAACACCACTACTGCTACACCCATAATCACTAACGCTAGATATTCCATTTTCAACCCCCCTGAGATGCAAATAATGTTCCTTCTTTGGAGTTAATTTATTTTAACACCGCAAAGAAGAATAGTAATGGGGTGTATACTGTAAAAAGTGCAATGTCGTAGGGTGAAAGCTCTAGGTTCTAGATCCTAAATCTCCGAACTAACCAATAGGTAGCCACAAATCCAATTTAAACTCTTCATCATAATTTCTCTCCAACGGGTCACCCGAAAATTCAGCTATGCAGAATTCTACAACCGCAACCTCGCTGCCTTCCATTAAATGTCCACCATACATTTCGCCTTTTTCATCTCCGATGCTAATATGGAGGTGAAGCATTACCTGTTCATCTTTTATTGATATGTTCCCCTGACAGGTAACTATCTCTAAAGGCTCATCAAAAAACAAGGAATCGTATTCTTTTCTATCCTGGTCATAAAATCCAATCACTGCATTGCGAAGTGTGCCTAAAGCAAAGACGTATCCAGCTCGCACTCCCACTTCACAAACTTTATCTGTCAGACCATTTAGAAGGTCTACTCCAGACTGCAGTCTACCCATATGCATCCTTTTCATCTCATAACTTCTCATTAATGATTTCCTCCATTCTATATTCTCCCAATATCTTTGGAGCTGATAATAAATGAACATTTCAGTTGATGCAATGAGGATGTTGAGCTCATCTCAGATGTAGATGCACGGTGGATTGAACAGAGATTTAAGCAAATACGGAGACTGGAAAAACAAAGATTCCGCGAAACCCACGACTATCGACCGCTCGCTTTGCGGGTAGCCTTGCCACGGGT
>CAZRFK010000006.1:0-4576 GCA_964599275.1 uncultured Clostridia bacterium | reverse complement strand
TCCGCGAAACCCACGACTATCGACCGCTCGCTTTGCGGGTAGCCTTGCCACGGGTCCCGCGGACATGCTTAGTTTAACCAAACTGTTGTATAGTATATTCAAAATAAAAACCACACACTTCGAGAAGGACTGGGCAATCCATTTTCAAACCGATTTGACTTCCTCAACTTCAGGGATCTCTTTTTTCAAAAGTCGCTCAATTCCCTGTTTAAGAGTAATCGAAGCCATAGGACATCCTACACAAGCACCAGTCAATCTCACGGTAATTATACCGTCATCTCCCACATCAACTAATTCAACATCACCCCCATCGGCCTGTAACGCAGGCCGAACTTTTTCCAAAACCTCTTCTACTTCCTGCCTATCCATATCTGCACCTCCAATCAATTACATTATGATTATAGTAGATTTCACTGCAGGATCTAAGCTGTTTTGAATAAGCTGCCTGATCAGTGGTCAAAAAATAAGTAAAGGAGCTTCAGTGTAGCGGTTGATTTTTGGTAGGATGAAATAGATGGGAGGGTTAACATTGGCAGATAAATTAACATTGAGTGTAATTAAAGCAGATGTGGGTAGTCAGGTTGGTCATACTACAGTACATCCACGTCTGATATCTTGTGCTGAGGAACATTTATCTCAAGCAGAAGTACTCAAGGACTACCATGTTACTGCTGTTGGAGACGACCTGGAATTGATAATGACCCACTACAAAGGTGTTGATGATGAAGAGGTTCACAGCCTTGCCTGGGATGCATTTTATGAAGCGACAAAAATCGCGGAAGATCTCAAACTCTACGGAGCTGGTCAGGACCTATTGAGCGATGCCTTCAGCGGAAATGTTAAGGGACTCGGCCCAGGAATTGCAGAAGTAGAAATACAAGAGCGGCCCAGCGAGCCTGTGATTGTATTTATGGCTGACAAGACAGAACCTGGTGCTTGGAATCTTCCCCTGTTTAAAATTTTTGGAGATCCATTCAACACTGCTGGATTGGTTCTGGATCCTAGCATGCATGATGGATTCATCTACGAGGTTTATGATCTCATTGAGGGACAGAAAATCGAATTTTCCCTTCCTGAGGAAATGTACGATATCCTGGCCTTCATTGGGGCACCATCCCGTTTTGTCATCAGAAGTATTTATCGAAAAGACGAGGAAGGAAATAAGGCTGACATGGCTGCCTCTGCCAGCACACAGCGTCTCAACATAACCGCAGGCCAATATGTTGGAAAAGACGATCCAGTTTGTATCGTGAGATGCCAGAGTGGACTTCCGGCTGTGGGGGAAGTACTTGAGCCATTTGCTCGTCCTCACCTGGTAAGTGGTTGGATGCGCGGATCTCACACAGGACCAATTATGCCTACAAGCATTGACGGGGCAACACCCAGTAGGTTCGATGGACCTCCACGAGTATGCGGGCTTGGTTTTCAACTCCGCGACGGGGAGCTGATCGGACCAAAAGATATGTTTGATGACATAGCCTTTGATAAGGCACGTAATAAGGCCAATGAAATTGCAGATTACATGAGGGAGATGGGTCCCTTCGAACCACATCGTCTTCCTTTAGATGAAATGGAATATACGACGTTACCTGAAGTCATGGAGCGGTTAAGCGACAGGTTTGAACCCATAGACTAGCGCTGATGAAACTAACGTAATAAAAGAGGTCCAGCTGTTACGATCTGGACCTCTTTTATTACAAAGTAATTCAAACCTGCTCACTCACCATTGATTATCAGATTCTTGCCCTACCGCAACCTCCATCTCGTCCCCTAAAGTATCAAGAAACTTCTGGTCGTCGGTAAATCGCTGGGCCTGTCTCATCATATCCCGGATGGTTCTTTCTCTTTGTTCCTTATCGATTCTAAATGTCTTGACAGCCTCAATGAAATCTCGTGACTCCAGAGCATCTGTTTGCTTCCTGTCAAATGAAATACGCTTGGCCCTGAGAACGAGTTCTTCTAACTCGGCACCGGAGAAGTGCTGAGTCCGCGGAACAATTTCTTCTCGCAAAAATTCTCTCAATTCCTGATCATCAAGAGCCACAGGAGCTTTTTTGCGCTTGATTCCATCAACCAGCCCAAGATGTACAGCTAAAATCTCAACTCTTGCATCATCTCCCGGATAAAGAAAAGGAATTTTATAATCGAATCGCCCGGTTCGCAAAAAAGCTTCGTCCATCTGCTCCGGAACATTAGTGGTTCCGACTACGATTGCATCCCTGTCCGGCTCCCCTAACCACTCAAGAAACTGTGAAAACACCCTTTTGCTTTCTGCACTGGCAGAATCTCCAAAACCAGAAGAGCGTTTTCCAAATCTATCGATTTCATCAATAAAGACAATGGCTGGCGACATCTTTTCAGCCATCTGTATTGCATTTTTCATTCTCTGTCCAGACTCGCCAAACCATTTGGAGTAAATATTCTCTGTGAGCAGCCTAATAAAGGGCAGCTGAATTTCACTAGCCAGAGCGTTGGCAAACAAGCTTTTTCCTGTTCCAGGGGGACCAAAGAAAAGAATTCCCTTCGGCAGAGGCAGAGAAAAATGCACTGCTCGTTCTGTATTTTCCAGTACATTTATTATATATTTGCGGACAAAATCCTTTACAACCTGATATCCTCCAACATCGTTAAAACTATACTGGGGTTCCCTGATTTCCAAAGCACCTGATTTTTTGACCAACTCAGATTTTAAATCTTTTACTTTGCCCACATCAAAACGATGATCGGAGAAATAAGATTCGAGAATGATACTCTCCATCTGATGAAGATTCAATCCTGCAGTTGCCAAAACCAACTCAGCGATTTTTTGATGAGAAACATCTACATCCAGCTCACGCGCAATAGTTTCTATAATATGCCTGCGTTCTTGTTCAGACGAAGGCTCTACCTCAATCACAACAACTAATTCCTTTGTGAATTCATCCAGGAGTGAATCTACATCATCAGTCTGAACAAATATTGTGGAGCCTTTCGTTATCAGCTCACTATCGGTCGCCCAGGAACGAAGAGCTGCCTGCAGACCTGTCTCCCATTCCCGATTCTCCGAAAGATTTTGAATTATAAATAGTGTGCGTTCTGCTTTTAACTTCTCATCAACTTCTTTAAGAACTGATTTCACGTGAGCCAGCTGCTGTCGGTTTGAGTTGTCGGTTCCTTTAACAACTCTTCGGCCCACAGAACTGTTGGGAGTTTTTCGTTGATAATCAATACTGACCAGTTGTCCGTCTTCTTCATTTATTTTGAACAGTCCACTCCACTGATCAAATACCAAAACGCGATCATAATCCTTACATGAGTCCTCTGTCAGCACAAATCTTTTTAGCTGCTCTAGTCTTTTGGGGTCGGTAGTCTCAAACAGGATCACTGGAGAATAGTTGCTGCGCCTTTTCAGAAATCCCTCGGATATCCATCCATCATCCAGGCCTTTAATCTCTGTTATAGCCACTACCGAAGATCCCCCTTTCTAGGACGCGAATTCAGCCACATGGAGAACTAATAACTACTTCAGCCTTTATACCCAAAGCCGCCAGGCGTTCAACCAATTCCTCTGACTCCTTCTGCGAATAAGCTTCATAAATAGATAGTGTACCATCTGGATGAACAGCAACTTCTATCATACTGATTTCACTACCGTCGATAGACAGTAATAGTTTCTCGCCAGACAGAAGGAACCCCTCCCTGATACTGATCAGATGCCTTATTGAGTTGGTATTTTGGTTTCCTCATCCTGGTCTAATCCGATCTCAGCTTCAATCTGACCTCCAGGTTTTCGAACCAGATCTTCAACCGACACCTGAATTCCCATTCCAGATAAAAGTTTTTGAATCTTGTCTGCCTCTTCGAAGCATTCTTCACCGGGGAAGCCGGTAAACTCTATTCGAATATTACCTTCATCAGTGATTTCTATCTCCACTTGCCGGGGCATTACATCACCCCTCTAACTAATATCTGCTTGGAATCTTCTTCTACATTCTCCTCATACTCAACCTGATAATTGAGTTCGTGAAGAGCTTCACCGACTGCCAGTGTGGTAAAGGTCTGCTTAATTTGTTTTTTCAAGCTCTCAACAACTTCCTCGCGCACACCATATTCATCATAAAGAAAGGAAACCTTACCAGTTTTCTTATCCACATCTATTCCAAGTCCGTAGCGAAACTGTGGCACCTGCAAGGCAAAAGTGCACTCCCGCGGATGTCCAAAGTAGTTGCTAATTTTGTTGGTTACTTTTCCGCCGTGTTCTTCAGCTACTGTCTCCAGAGCTTCACGAAATAGCTGCCAGGACGCATCATTCTTGGCAGCCCTCTCACTCTTTACGGAATTAAGTTGAAGATCCGTCGTATAAGTGCTGATATGACTCATTCCAGTGTGCCTCCTTTCTTCAACTTTTTACTTAAGCTCGACTTTCCTTTTTGTTCTGATCCCTCGATCCTGAACCCATCTACGGATTTCTTCATCTAATTTCTGTATCTCTGCATTAACCTCAGCCTGCCTGCCTTCTTTCGTTTCGAGCAAATCTTTGAGCCTACGTAACTCCTCGTTTGGCTCTTGCATTTTTCTTTTCACTAATTCTAATTCA
>CAZRFK010000005.1:0-55497 GCA_964599275.1 uncultured Clostridia bacterium | reverse complement strand
GTGAGTGCAAGCGGAACATGGCGTTGCCCCAAGGTATTGACCATGCCCATTGTAATGCGTTTGACTGCACCGGTGTTTTTCAGTGCTTCGGACATGATAGAGCCTAAAACGATTACAATTCCAATACTGCTCAGTGTGCTTCCAAAACCTTTCTCGAAAGCTTCAATAAATGCTTGTAGGTTAACGTCTGGTAAGAGACCAAATAGCAAAATCGGCACCAGCAATGCCAAAAAAACATGCCAGTTATGTTTTGTAATCAGTATTAATAGAAAGACTATTATAGCTGCGAACCCCAATAATGCTGTAATTGGATCGGTTGCGACGGGCATCGTATTGCACCTCCCAGAAAAGACACACATATATAAGCATATACCAAATCTGCTGGACAGTCAGCTGTCCATTTTTACTTGGCAGAGGATCTGAATTGTGATATACATCTAATGGAGACATAGGGAATCGGAAGCTGCCAAAACTCACTTACTTTCAAACCATTGCCTAGCGAAATGTTGCTGTAATACCAGCAACACCAAAGTCGGAAAGGAGTGAGCCTTATGTGGCAGTGTCCAAATTGCAACTATCTCCACGATCCCAATGCGGGTCTGGCTCCGGATCCGGAATTTGAAGAACTTCCGGACAACTGGATCTGTCCCCAATGTGCGACTCCAAAGGATAAATTCGTGCAGCTGGGAAGCAATGACGATGAATGATGGAGTTGCATTAATGAGGAGAACTTCTTAATTTACAGACAGCCGGCCAGGCATAAGTTGGCCGGCTGCTTCATATCGAATGTGAGATTAAGGTAGAAGGCCGTCTGTGTAAGTTGGTCAGGGAATGAACATTTTACCTCGTTACTTGTTTTTATCTAACGGCATTATTTTCTGGGCTTTGGGATCGCGTATTGCTTCGTGAAAGCCCATGGCGGCAAAGGCTACAACAAAACCATCCAGCAACACCAGGCCGAGCGTTTGTGTGCTTAATCCCACAGTCAGAGACCGGACAAATATCAACACCGCCCAGGACAAGGCCAGAACATAAAACCTAATTGACCAATCTGGCAGTACTCGTTTTATAAGAGGCTTGGTGAATCGAACAATGGCGTATACAGCAACAGCCGCACCGCTGACCGTATTCAACGCTTCCAGATCAAAGAATTCTCGAGGAATAGTTTCCATTTAGTATCACCCCCAGATTCATCCAGGTTTGTGACCAAGTGACTAAGCGGTTTGCGCTAAAATGTCGGTCTTCAAAAGCAGCAATCTACCCTTTACTCGGCAGTATTGTGAAGCTGTTCAAGCATTTTGAACAGATCGTCAGGCACCGGGGGTAAAGGACTCAGAAGTTTTTCGCAGGTCTCCCCTTTTAGGCCCTGGTCTTTCAGATACGCAAAGAGCTTTTTCAAAAAGTCTGCTGTGTTTTCAGTAGGGTGCATCAGAATCAGTGCCCCATCAGAAATATTGGGTCGAACCCTGTCCATCATTGATTTGGGATCGTCATAAAGCCAATCGGCTGTATCTGTAGTCCATAAAATCGTAGTTAAATTCACTGCATGAGCCTCTTCAATCATAAATGAAGTCAGTTCACCATAATGAGGGGTGTAAAGCTGCGGAGCATAATTTGTGTGCTTTTTTAAAAACTCTTTATTCTCCTTCAGATCCTCGGCGAACTGTTTGCGCGAATAATCGGCTGGGTGTTTATCCTGGTGTCCGTGAGCTGCTACCTGGTGTCCCATTTCTGACAGACGTTGAATCCAATGAGGATTTGCTTTTGCCCATTCACCCATTATAAAAAACGTTGCACTGGCGTCGTGTACAGACAAAACTTCAAGTAGTCCGTCAAGATGCTGTTCACCCCAAGCAACATTAATCATGAATCCTACAGCGTCAAGCCCTTCAGCTGCAGCCCTCACAGGATATTGTGGAGGTTGAGGTGTGGGTTTTTTTGGTGGAATGATGCTCCATTCTGTCTGCAGTCGGGAACCCGGCGGTGCACGTTTTAGTCGTCGAATAATTTCATCCGCGTTGAGCCGCCATCCCCACCGGGCAGGAACTACATATTCTTCGTGATCAATAACCTGATAATCTAAGGGAGGGAGGTAGAGCTGCTTTGCGGCCTCATTCAGAAGTGTCCTTACTTGTGATGCAGTTTTTCCCCCAAGTGGATAGCCATCCAGAGTTACATCGTCTGCTATTTCATCCCCCTGTGTCCTCCCGGTGTACCAGGTGATGAAAGCAGTTGAGCTAACGACTAAAAATTTAATTATCAGCAGAATTGAGACAATAGAAAGTCCTTTGTGCGCTTTCAAGGAGATTTTCATTATTTTGGCCTCCCAGTTACACTTCCATTTATATTAACGATAAAATAAAAAATGCAAAAAGATTAAAGGGCGATCTTTAAATATACATTGAATATATTAATAATAATTAATTAATGACTTGACATTTCCGGTTTATGCTTGTAAGATTTTAAGTGCCAGTTGATGATGCTTAATATGTTTTTCGAAGCGGAGGTGCCTGATGGTCAGAGAGGTCAGCAGTATCAGGGCAAGATGGGTGAAAATAAAGGTTTGTGAAGGAGATGAAACGGATTTTTCCATCACGCTTCCATGGATGATCTGCTCAGGAATTATAGGTATGGGAGAACTCATCGTTCGGATGGTTCCCGAGGCCCGGACCAGTATCACTGAAGACGTACCTGGAG
Organism: uncultured Clostridia bacterium; assembly: GCA_964599275.1. Taxonomy (GTDB): domain Bacteria; phylum Bacillota; class Sulfobacillia; order SLMV01; family SLMV01; genus PUMD01. The sequence continues at coordinate 52,800 of CAZRFK010000005.1, read as the reverse complement.
GTATGCAGGCTATTAGCGCTGTTTTTAGGGAAGTATCGAACTTGCCGGTCGGTTCCAAAATAGAGATAGCCAGTGACGATAGTCATATTCTGATTGAATGTCAATAGCGAATTTCTGAAAGGGGTTTAACTAATGAGTTCAAATAATTCAGCAAAGAGTGAAGAGCGTAAAAAGATTTTATCGTTGGTTGAAGAGGGTACGATCTCGGCTGATGAGGCTGTTGAGATGATCAATGCTGTTGATGAAGCAGAAAAAAAAGAACAGCCGGCCGAACAGGCTCTTTCTTGTCGCACAGATGGACCACAGTGGATTCATATTAAAGTTATAGATGATGATGACAAGGTGGATGTTCGTCTGCCTTTAGGTTTAATCCGCGTAGCCAGCAGTTTTATTCCTTATGAGGCTCAAAAGCAGATGGAAGAACAGGGGGTTAATCTTACTGATCTGATGCGGATGGTTGAAGAGGGCGGACCGGGTAATCTTATTGAGATCGAGGAATCAGGTGGAGCACATGTGGAGATCTCGGTAGAGTAATCTGAGCTCCTTCGTACTTTTTTCGCAATCCGGCAGAAGCTTATATTGCTTTGGTTCCTGGGAACTATATATCTGAACCTCTTAAAGTTTCTGTCGGAAAGGAGAGTTTAAAAATGGCTCACGAAAAAATCAGTTGTGGCGTTGATACCTGTCAGTATTGGGGTCAGGGCAACAAATGTCAGGCGGAAAAGATTATGGTTGCTACTGATGCAGCAGCTTCAGGCACTGGAGTACGAATGGAAGCGGGAAAACAGTCTACTGCAGCAGACAATTCTTCCAATACCAAGTGTGAAACTTTCCGTCCGAAGTAACACCCGGTAGTACTGATGAGTCAAAGATCTGTGACCCACCTTCTCGCTGAGTAGGTGGGTCATTTTATGTGGGCTCTTTCTTGAACCAAAACTTTAAAATAAAATTGCAATTAATTTTGACGAAGCAGTAGTGGTGTCAGAATGTAATAATTATCAGGCGTAAAAATCTGGTTTATGATATTTCCATTGGGCTTTTTTCCTGGGTACACCTGATACACTGTTCTCTTGTTACTTCTTTTGCTCATCCTATGTTTCGATTTGACTTGAATATTAGCAGCAGTTAGAAAATCCCCTGCATTAGATTTATTTGTCTTCACAGGCAGGGTTCCAAGCCAAAATGAGGAATTGTTTAGTCACCCGGAACATTAATAAATTATCTCCCCAGGGAAAGGAGAGGGAATTGTGAATAAGGAAAAACAGATTATTGCGGCCATCGACGAACGAGAGGAATCCCTGACACAGCTGAGTCAACAGATATGGGAATATGCAGAGGTGGGATTGCAGGAGCACAAATCTGCTGAAGCGCAGATGCATTACTTGAAAGAGGCGGGTTTTGAGGTGTCTGAGGATGTGGCTGGAATGCCAACAGCATTTGTTGCCAGCTATGGTAGTGGTGAACCAGTAGTGGCCTTCTTGGGCGAATTTGATGCACTGCCAGGTACATCACAGGAGCCCGTGCCTTATGAAAAAGAACTGAGCGAAGATGCACCGGGTCATTCCTGTGGTCATAACCTTCTGGGTGTGGCCTCGCTGGCAGGTGCAGTAGCAGCTGCTGAGGTTCTGAAAGAGAGTGATGCTGAAGGTACAGTCAGATACTATGGATGTCCAGCTGAAGAGACACTGGTAGGAAAAGTTTACATGGTTAAAGATGGGCTTTTTGATGATGTAGATGCAGCTCTGTGTTGGCATCCCAGTTCCATGAACGTGGTTCGCATGGGTAGTTCATCAGCGATGAACTCAGTCAAGTTCACCTTCTACGGTGAATCTTCTCACGCAGCGGGAGCACCGGAAATGGGCAGGAGCGCTCTCGATGCTGTAGAGCTTATGAATGTGGGAGCCAACTACCTCCGTGAACATGTGATCGAGGAAGCCCGCATCCACTATGTCATCACTGACGGTGGCGGAGAACCAAACGTGGTACCGCCTGAAGCGGAGGTGTGGTATTACGTGAGAGCTCCTGAGCGCGATGAAGTGGAGGAAATTTATCAGCGTCTCCTCAAAGTTGCCGAAGGTGCAGCCCTGATGACCGAAACCGAAATGGAAATCAACTTCCTGTCTGGCTGCTACAACAAACTAGTCAATCGTCCCATAGCTGATGTTTTGTGGGAAAAAATGCAGATGGTGGGACCGCCTGAGTTTTCCGAGCAGGACAGAGAATTTGCACACAAGATGACTGAGCATTTTTCTGAGGGGCAGAGAAGGAGAACCATCAAGAGAGTAAAAGAGCGTTATGATGAGGACCTGAGTGAGTCTTATCTGCATGAAGATCTTTTGCCTCCAAAAGAACCGGAAGGACGTTCCGGTGGGGGATCTACTGATGTAGCAGACGTCAGTTGGGTAACTCCCACAGCAGAGTTTTCGGCCGCTTGCAACGTTTTGGGGGCACGGGGTCATTCCTGGCAGGTCACTGCGTCTACTGGAATGGAGATTGGTCATAAAGGAATGCTCTCTGCTGCAAAGATACTGGCGCTCACCGGATGGGAACTGCTGACTGACGAAGAGCTGCTGCAGCAGGCCAAGGAAGACTTCCATCAAGATACAAAAGACAATCCATATGAGTCTCCTATACCGGATGGGTGCGAACCTCCCCTGGATCAGCTGCCAAGTCATTAATATTGACTGGAAGGAGTTTCAATTTTGCCCAAAAGCACAGTTCGAGGCCGCCGTACAATGAAGATAGATGATCTTTATCGTTACTGTTGGGTGTCTGACCCGCATTTTTCTCCCGATGGGCAGACTATGGCCTATGTGAAACGCTCAGTTACTGATGACCGAGAAGGATACAGAAGTTGTATCTGGTTGACCGGTGCTGACGGGAAAGAGCATCAGCAGTTCACCTCTGGAGATTCCGATTCTTATCCGCGCTTTTCCCCGGATGGAAAACAGTTGGCCTTTCTGTCTGATAGAGGAGACCAGGGACATCAGATATGGGTGATGCTCGTCGATGGTGGTGAAGCACGACAGCTCACCAGTTTCGAAGGTAAAATAAGTGGCTTCAAGTGGTCGCCCGATGGCTCTCACATAGCATTTACCGGTGTTGTTAATGAGGAGTTTCTGCAGGATGACGGCGAAGATGAATCCGACGATGATGTCAGAATAATAACTCGCATGCGTTATAAACTCAACGGAGCGGATTTTACTTACGATAAATTCGCCCATCTTTTCGTCGTTTGTTCCGATTCTTCTTCCGAAGAGGAGCCAGTTCAAGTTACCGACGGGGCATTCAGCCACAATGGTATAAGCTGGTCTCCAGACGGAAAATATCTGGCTACCAGTGCCACGCGTTGTCCTGAACCCGACTATGCAGATTTCACAGATGTCTACCTGTTTCCTGCCGATGGTTCTGTATATTCGGGACGGGATGAACCATTGAAAGTCACAGATAGCGACAGGGTATGTAGGCAGCCGTCTTTCGGCCCGTCAGGGGAGCGTATTTTCCACGTCGGACATGACAATGAATATGCCAGCGCGACCATACCTACCGTCGCCTTGACTTCTTTAGATGGTGGAAAAACTGAAGACCTTTTACCCCAGTTTCCTACGGGAATTGGGTGCAGAGTCGGCGGTGACTGTCGTCTTGGCTCCACACCTGCCGATCCGATCTGGGATTCAGAGAATCAGGAGCTGTATTATATTTCAACCGCCCACGGGAAGTGCAATATTTATGGCCTGGATGTCACGTCTGGGGAAGTCAGACAGATAACTCAGCGCGATTGGGCCATCACAGGTTTTACTTACAATGAGGAAACCAGCAAATTTGCCATTGTAGCTGAAGATGCTCAGCATCCTGGTGAAATCTGGGTCGCCGACAGAGATGGGAACCTGTCGCAGGTAACGCGAGTAAATTCCTGGTTGGATGAAGTCCAGAGAACGAAACCACACAGAATAGAATTTACAGGAGCAGAAGGTGCCTCCATTGAAGGTTGGATACTCCCGCCAGTTGGCTGCGATGACGGGGATAACCCACCACTTGTGCTTCAGATACATGGTGGTCCCCATTCCGCATATGGTTACAGTTTTTACCATGAGTTTCATGTGCTTGCTGCAAAGGGATACGGAGTGTTGTACATCAATCCGCACGGAAGCAGAGGGTATGGACAGCAGTTCAATGCCGCAACTCACCATGACTGGGGTGGGAAAGATTACGAGGATCTTATGAAAGGCCTGAATTACACCTTAAAAGAGAAAACCTACGATGAGGATAATCTTGGTGTGTGCGGTGGTAGTTTTGGCGGTTACATGGTCAACTGGATCATCGGTCAGACCACGGAATTTTCTGCAGCAGTAACTATGCGCAGCACCTGCAACCGATACAGTATGTTTGGAACCAGTGATATAGGATTCAACAACGGTAGATGGGAATTCCCTGGCAATCCCTGGGATAATCCCGAAGGATACCTGGATCGTTCTCCGATCAGTCACGTTAGCAATGTGCAGACTCCCATTCTCATAGTTCACGCAGAAAATGACCTTCGCTGTCCAATTTCTCAGGCGGAAGAATGGTACACGGCCCTGAAACGACTGAAAAAGGAAGTGGTTTTTGCTCGATTTCCTGATGAGAATCATGAATTGTCCCGTTCAGGCAAACCAACGCGCAGGATCAAGCGACTGGAGCTCATAGTTAACTGGTTAGACAAATATCTCTAACAGAGAAAAAAAGGGAGGGGATATGTTTTTCCCCTCCCTCAGATCAGAGTGTGACTATTCAAAGGTGCCCAGGACTTTTGGCTCGCCTTCTTCAACCAGTGTCTGGCCCTTGGCCCAGACGTGTCTCAGGGTAAGATCTTCTTTGTTGAGACACAGCAGGTCCGCATCGTACCCGGTAATTATTTCTCCTTTTTGCCCAACCAGATCCATCTGACGCGCAGGATTTTCAGTGACGAGGGCCAGAGCGTCAGAAATCGGGACGCCAGCCTGGTTAAGATCCTGAACTGTTGACAGGATCGTGTCTGGTGAACCAACTCCCAGCCCTACAAATTCACCCTTGGTATTGAAACGCGGCTTACTGCCGTTGGCATCAGAACTTAACGTTATCCTTCCTGGTACAGCCTCCTGCTCCCACAGAAATTGCACTGCCTGTGCAGCTTTTGTGCCAGCTGTTACGTCCACTGTACCTCCTTTACGGGTAAGTTCAGCTGCCTGAACCAGGAGTTCCTTGGAACGGGAAACATGTGTGGGATAAAATTGCGATGCTGGTATTTCGGTTTTTCTCAAGAGCTCAAATATTGGCTCAAGACCGTTCTCACCGCTACCTACATGCATATGTACCAGTCCAGGTTTTCCGCCAAGCATACCGCCAACGCGGCTTTCTGAGACAACATGACGCAGCTGTGCATGGGTGGGTTGTGAAGATCTGTGGTCGGAAATGGCGACTTTGGTTCCAAGAACTGCTTCCAAAAGGGCCATATCTTGGCGAATCGATTCCAGTATGGTAGGAGTAGGTACCTGATATGCACCAGTGTAGATCCACGCAGACAAACCTTCTTCTCTCAGAGCCTGGCATTTGGCCAGTAAAGCATTCAGGCTGCGGGTGGTCCCATCAGTTCCCAAAACCCCCATTACTGTGGTTACCCCTGCTTTGCTCAGTCGACTCAGGGTGATTTCAGGAGTACGGGTTGCAGGTCCTCCCTCACCACCTCCACCGATAATATGTACATGTCCATCTATGAAACCGGGGGTAAGGTAATTACCTTCGAGATCGAATTTCTTTACCGGATCAAGGTGGGCTGGTAGTTCTATATTTTCGGTTGTAATCCGGAAGATTTTATTTCCAGCTATGAGCACATTTTTTATACCCTGCTCTTCTGGGGCGAGAACATGTGCATTAGTTATGATGGTAAACTCCGGTAGAAAATCTGTTGAATCGGTCATGCTTTTGCCTCCTTTGAGTAGACGTCTGAAGTTGGGGTATGGAATGCGTTGCTTCTCAGGTAAATCAGACTCACGACCATCAAAACAGTGTCTATTTTTGGTGAAATTCTTGGATAGAATTCTCCAGGCTCAGTGTCGATAGTTAAAGCATAATTTTTTCCGGCTACATGGCAACATTATTATTCTAGTCCGTGTTTGTGAAGGGTACAAGGCGGAACATACGGTTCTTTGAAGCAGACTGCTAACAGGAAAAGCAATCGGCAATGGATTGTTGAAGCTGGTCACCGCGGTTAGCTGTTCCAACTACCATATTACACCTGCACTCAAATCAGTTTCACCTTACTGCGTGTAAGCATAAAAAACGCAACACAGATTTGTTTAAAGCCTTTGATTCTTGGAGCGATAATTAGTAATTTTTCCAATTTGGCAGGTCTGGGTTGTCTGAGAAAGAATTTATAAATAATCATAATAACAGATCAAGGGGGGAGAGGATGAATTCTTATAATTTTTGGCCCCTGATACCTTTATTTGCGAGTCTGGTTTATCTGGGGTTTGTCTGGTTCAGAGTGTTGAGCGATAAAACTAAACCAGAGGAATATGAGCCTCCGGAAAAGAGAGCTGAAATAGAAGAAGAGGGATATTTCACTGATGAGGATTCTTTCGTGGTTGGTGATCAGAAAACACATCTTCAGTTGGACAGCAGACAGAAATCTACTCTTGTGCGAACTGCAGCTGTAGTGGTGCTTCTTCTGGCGACTTCCTGGACCCTGTGGTTTTTGCCAGCTGAAGTTCCAGATGAAGTTGTCATGCGGGCGGAGCAGCAGGTTCCGTCCGAACTCGCTGTGGAGGAGGTCCATACTGAATCCAGTCCCCTGCAGTGGAGAGTCACCTACCGGGGAAGGCTCGGGGACAGCACACAGATAACTGAGGTCATGTACATACAGGCTCGTTTCAATGGTGAAGGGGAAGCTACTACCAGCATGGGTGGACTTGGTAGATCCGAATTATATATTTACCTCACGCCAATTTTGATTGCGCTTGCAGTAGCTCTTGTCTGGATTGAAATGAGAAGATACCTGAACAAACAGAAAGAGAAGCCGGCTATAGACTTTTGAGCATGCAGCACCAGTTTGACTATATCAGCCGTCAGCTATTTTTTCCCTCAAAGTGTAAAATGAGGTGATGACCATCCAGGTGCCAAGAAGCCAATAGATGTTATCTGCCAACCACAAGAGCCACGGAGAGAAGTCTATGCCCGGAAAATAAACATGAGGAAGTAGAGACCAGGCCATCATGGTAATAAGGGCACCGCCGACCAAAGATAACAGGCCACGTATTGTGTTTTCACTTGCCAGACCAATTGTCGCAGCAGTCAGCCCCAGCATTATTGATAATACTCTTCCAGTCAGGCTGATGAAATGACGGTAAGCGTTGCTGGCTGTCCAGAATTGCGAGGGTAATAAACCATCCTGAATCTGGTTTATATCTCCGTAGACGTACAAACCGATGGCCACAACTCCCAGCAAACACAAAATATATATTGCAGAAAAGACTATCGGTACAATTGCAGCGGTATTAACGTCGGTCAATCCTGATGACCTCCCAATAACATCAACAGATTCAGTTTGTGATTAGTAATATTCTGCAAACCGTATGGTTTATCCTCCCCTGCTTGCCGATAGTCAGGGGATTAATTGTTGTGATGCAGCAGGACTTACCTGATAATTGGTGAAATCGTGATAAACATGACGGGTTAATTAGACGTAAAATCTTCGAAGGAGGGTGGTCTATGAAGGTTTTAGATTTGTGCAGGGCTCGTTACAGCGTCCGCGATTTTACCGGTGAATCGGTGAAGCAGGAAGATTTGGAATACGTTATGGAAGCAGGCCGTTGGGCTGCAACATCCCGTAACCGCCAGGCAAGGCGTTTTGTAGTTGTCAATAAACCGGACAAGATTAAGAAGGTGGTTCGTGAAGCCTCAATGCAGGATTTTGTGGCCGATGCCGGTGTTTTGGTTTTTGGCTTTACCACCGATGATGGAAAAGCAGGCTCAGTTGCCGATGTGATCATTTCCATGACTCAGATGGAAATCGCAGCTGTAGAAAAAGGACTGGGAACTATCTGGTTGGGTATATGGGAAGAAGAAGGAGTTCGCCAGCAGCTTGAAATTCCATCTGACAACAAAATAGTGGTGTGTCTGGCTCTGGGACACCCCGAAGGTGGCGGAGAACCTAAGGATAAACTTCCTCTTGAAAAGCTTTACCATTTCAACTCTTTTGCTGACTGCGAGAAAGGATGTTAGTATGACTGCTCCAAAAACGATTGAGAAGCGCAAGATAACACCTGAGGATATTTATGATATGCAATTCGTCGGGGACCCGCAGATTTCTCCTGATGGTGATATGGTGGCTTTTGTAGTTACTGATGTTGAACGAGAAAAAAACGGCTACTCCAGTACTATCTGGGTTGCTGAAATAGATGACCCGGACAGTGTTCGCCAATTTACCCATCCAGTCATGGACGATAACCCGGTACGGGACCGCTGTCCGCGCTGGTCCCCCGATGGTTCTGAACTGGCTTTTATCTCTAACCGGGGTGGGAGTACGAGGATATGGCGGATTGGTCGGAACGGGGGAGAAGCAAAACCCATAGGTGATTTCTCCGGTCCGGTTGGAAATCTCACCTGGTCTTCAGATAACAGCCGTTTAGCCTTTACTGCCAGTGAGATTGAGGAAGATGAACCAAATTGCTGCGCTGATGACGACTGCGATGAGACTGAATCTGCAGATGTCTATGTGACGGAGCGACTCAGGTACAAATATAACGGCCGTGGGTTGATGGAAGATGAGCAGCGTCGCCATATATGGGTGGTCGACGTGGATTCGGATGAGACCATACAGCTTACCAATTCTGACTTTGATGATGGGTCGCCATCCTGGTCATCAGATGGGGAGAAGATTCTATTTACCTCCAGCAGGCGCCCTGAGGAAGAAATGTATTATGTGTCTGATCTTTACGAGGTTCCAGCTGATGGCGGAGATTCCAAACGGTTGACTGACGGAGAAGGATCGGTCAGTCATCCACGTATGTCACCCGACGGTGCCTGTATTGCATTTTTTGGTAACAGCCGCGGCAGTGAAATAGCAGTCAATACTGAACTGTGCCTTTATGCTGACGGGGAGAGGACTTCTCTTACCGAGGAATTGGATCGCAGCGTTGGCAACAGTGTGGGAACTGATGTTAGATTCGACGCCGGAGGAGCTCAACCAATCTGGTGTCACGATGGTGAGTCAATAGTGTTCAGCCTCACTGATGGAGGCGTGAGCCGTCTTTATGAAACTGATCTTGAGGGTAACTGCCGCAAGCTGACGGAAAATCCCGCTGTCGTCACATCATATTCAGTCAACCAGCAGGGGACACCGGTCATCGCCTATGTAGGAGCCGACTGGGATAGCCCAGGAGATTTGTGGGTTATGCGTTCAGGAGAGGAACCCGTCAAGTTCACCAACTTCAATGATTGGCTTCTCGCGGAGGAAGTGAATCTGAGTCGTCCCGAGCGGGTCACTTTCACCGGTGCTGAAGGCTGGGAAATTGAAGGTTGGATAATGAAACCTGTGGATTACTGTGAGGGCGAAGAATATCCTCTGGTTCTAGAAATTCATGGTGGACCAGCAGGGACAAGTGGAGAGGTTTTCTTCCAAGAGTATCAGCTTTTAGCTGCATCAGGCTGGGGGGTCATGTTCACTAATCCACGCGGCAGCCGAGGTTACGGTGAAAGACATCTAAAGGGAGTTATAGGTGACTGGGGTGGCAACGATTACCGTGATTTGATGGGTGCTGCTGATTACGCCTCCAATCTTCGGTGGGTTGATGAGGATCGCCTTGGAGTTACAGGCGGTAGCTACGGTGGTTACATGACCAACTGGATAGTTTCACAAACCGATCGATTTTCAGCTGCTGTCACTTTCCGATCTATTTCAAACTTGTATACCAAGTACGGTTGCAGTGACATTGGCTTTTACAGCAATCGGCGCGGCATGGGAGGAGCGGATTTATGGGAATCAGAAGATTTCATTATGTCCCGTTCCGCGATCCGCCATGCACCGAATGTATCTACACCGATATTGATAGTGCATGCTGAAGAGGATTACCGCTGTCCTATGGAGCAGGCGGAGCAATGGTATGTGGCTTTAAAAAGGTTGGGTGTGGAATGCAGGTTCGTTCGATATGCTGATGAAAACCATGAATTGTCGCGATCCGGTAAACCCCATAATCGTGTTGACCGACTCAGAAGAATGTTGGACTGGTTTGATGACCATATTTGAGATGTAGTTAATACCTCAGATGTGAGTAAGGATTGCTGTTTTTTGACGGGGTGAAAAAGGGAAACCCCTTCTCGCGAGTAAGACATACAAATCCATCCTGGTCAGGACAGAGATATCCTGACCGGGATTTTGCAATTTAGGCCTTGGGGTTTGCTGTTTGTTGGTTTAATAGCTCGGCAGGAAAATAAGTTCGCTTGGCGAATAATCAATCTGATGGGTAGCAGAGTGCTGCCCGGACGATTGGCTTTGGTGTACACTGCGGTGAATTGCGTAGGTGTACCAGTAAAAAGGAGGCGAGTGTCTTGTTAGCGATAGTTAACGGAAAAGTGCTCACCATCACCCAGGGAGTAAAAGACAACGCTACTGTATTGGTCAAAGACGGCAAGATAGAAGCAGTCGGCACTGACGTCGAAGTTCCAGAAGAAGCTGAAGTTGTCGATGCTACAGGTAAGTGGGTCACCCCGGGCCTTTTCGATGGTCACAGCCATCTGGGGTTATTCGGAGAACCTCGCACCCGGGCTACTTCCGATGGCAATGAAGCAACCGAACCGGTTACTCCTCAGCTGCGGGGGATTGACTCCCTGAACCCGCAGGATCCGGCTTATAAAGATGTTCTTGCTGGTGGAGTAACCACTGTATATACACAGCCCGGCAGTACCAATATAATTGGTGGTACCGGCATGGTCATAAAGCTTCGAGGCAACACTGTTGATGAGATGGTGGTTCCAGGAACAGAAGGAATGAAAATGGCTCTGGGTGAAAACCCCAAACGTGTATACGGACAGGGCCGCAGCAAAATGCCTGCCACCAGAATGGGTAATGCAGCCATACTTAGAGATGCGCTGGTATCGGCCCGAAATTACCTGGAAAAGATGGAAAGATACGAGGATAAAGCTGAAGAAGATGAGGATGCAACTCCCCCGGACCGGAACCTCAAGTGGGAAAGTTTAGCTAAAGTTCTCACCGGGGAAATGACGGCACATATTCATTGTCACCGTGCGGATGACATAATAACTGCCATACGTATAGCGGAGGAGTTTGACATCAACTATACTCTGGAGCATGTCACTGAAGGATACAAAATCAAGGATATCCTGGCAGAAAAAGACGTTCCCTGCATTGTCGGCCCTCTGTTGATGGGGCGGGGAAAGATGGAACTGAAAGACGTAACCATCAAAAATGCAGGAATCATGGCTAGGGCCGGAGTCAAGGTGTGCATTCAGATGGACACCTCTTCAGGAACGCGCTGGTTACGTGATGTGACCGGAATAGCTGTTAGGGAAGGAATGCCTGAGGAAGAAGCTCTCAAGGCCATTACCATTTACCCGGCAGAAGCAATGGGTGTAGCTGACAGGATGGGTAGCTTGGATGAAGGCAAGGACGCAGATATTGCCATTTTTGACGGCAACCCTCTGAGCAATTTGAGTAAATGTCTGAAAACCTTCATCGAAGGTGATGTCGTTTATGATGTAGAAAAAGATGACTGCCTGGCCTGATTCCAGTTTATCGAATGGTACTGCCCGGACGCTTTAGATATTGGTGTTCGGGCAGTTTTAATCTCATGAGGATTATGGAAGGGAATATAGAGTATGAACAAAAAGATGAAAGAGCCCGGTGCCAACCTTTATCCGGTGCCGGCTGTTATGGTCAGCTGTGCAGATGAGACGGGAAAGAAAAATATAATCACAATAGCGTGGACAGGTGTACTGGCATCTGATCCTCCTGCAGTGGGGGTGGGAGTTCGCCCGAACCGTTATTCTTACGACCTGATTGATAAAAGCCGCGAGTTTGTGATCAATTTACCTGATAATGAAACATTCGCTGCCCTGGATTACTGTGGTGTTGTCTCTGGGCGAGATGTCGATAAATTTGCAGCTACGCAATTAACACCAGCGGAGCCTGATGTTTTGGAGTATGCACCACTTATTAAAGAATGTCCGATAAACCTTGAATGTGAGGTCATAAAATGCGTTTCATTGCAGAGTCATGACTACTTTGTTGGACAGGTGAAGCGGACTCATGTTGCCTCCAAATGGGTAGGCGACAGGGATGAAATTCTGCCCCATCCTGAAGAAATGATAAGTTACGCCAGAAATACCTATTACAATTTGGGTCAGGCGATGGGCAAGAGCGGCTTTGCAGTGAGAGAGAATATCTTTTCTGATGATGGGTGAGTGCGGTGCTGGAGAGACAAGATTATATTTGTTTGCAATCTCTGACTCCCCACCTGAGTAATGTATTGAATGAGCAGCTTGCCCCTGCTTGTGTTGTTCAAAGGGTTAACCGTTTTGTAGTAGAGGTGCGGGTAAAAGGAACGACCACCACAGCACATCTACCGAACTCTGGCCGGCTTGAGCAGCTTATATTTCCCGGCAATGAAGTGCTCCTGCTGCCGAAATCTGCTGCGCACCGAAAAACGGACTATGATGCTGTTCTTGCCGCTGTACCCCGGACAGACTGCGAGAAGCAATGGAGCTTGATAGATTCTAATATACCTTCGCTGGTTATTGCTGAAGGCATGCAGAAAGGCATATTTCCTGAGTTTGCTGGATTAACAGAAATCAACCGGGAGGTGACAGTTGGGGGAAGTCGTTTGGATTATAGGTTGTCTTCATCCGATGAATCAGAAACCTGCTGGATCGAGTTGAAATCGGTTACCCTGGTTGATGGTATCGAAGCCAGATTTCCTGATGCACCGACTGAAAGAGGAACTCGTCATCTGCTCCAACTCTGTAAGCTGGCACAGGAGGGGTGGCGGTGTGTTGTGATTTTTGCTGTATGTCGCCCGGATGCTGACAGGTTCGCTCCCAACTGGGAAGTCGATGAGGAGTTTTCTCATGCATTATGGGAAGCTTCTATGAATGGTGTGGATATTTACAGTTATCAGTTGTTGTCAGATCCTGAAGAAGGAACAAGAATCAGCGGGCGTTTACCAGTTAAATTGTCCTCTACTGCACGTTATTGCTAGCTTATTCCTGCCAAACGGTATTACAGCCCGAATTATTCAGTATTATAGAGTTTGCCTTCTCTAGATATAGTATGTAATATACTCAAGCATGCCCAATATGTTGTGGTTGTTCCGTTGAGGGAGTGATGGTGGTGAATTGTCCATATTGTCAGAGTGAACAAAGCAAAGTGCTTGATTCTCGTTCAACTGAAAAAGGAAGAAGTATTCGTAGGCGCAGGGAATGTGTGAGCTGTCAACGTCGCTTCACTACCTATGAGCGAGTGGAGAGTACTCCCTTGATGGTGGTAAAAAGGGATGGGCGCAGGGAACAATTTCAGCGGGACAAGCTCCTTGAGGGTGTGATGACTGCCTGCGAAAAGCGTCCTATTTCAGCCGATCAAATTCGACAGATAATTGACGATATAGAATATGAACTCAGCATTAAAGCGGGCAGCGAAGCCAGCTCTCAAATTATTGGAGAGCTGGTCATGGAAAGACTGAAAGATTTGGATGATGTGGCCTACGTGCGGTTTGCATCAGTGTACCGGCGCTTCAAGGATTTGGATGCATTTGAGCAAGAGGTAACCAGGCTCAGGCAGCAGGATCCGGAAACAGAGAGGGGAGATTTGGAGTGAACGAACAGATGCATTTGGATGACGAGAATGATGTTCAGATTGATCTTACGGATAATGCCGTTACTGTTTTGAAACAGCGTTACTTGGCCAAGGACTCACAGGGGGAAATACAGGAAAATCCGCGCCTGATGTTTGAGCGTGTGGCGCGAAATGTTGCCTCAGTGGATGTTCTTTATGATTCCCGAATTTATAATCCTGATGGTAAAAAAGATGATGTAAATTTGGAAACAGAAACCTGCGAGGATGAGGACTTACCTGCAATTCCCGGGCTAACCGATTATGATGTGGAGACTCTGTATCAGGGATATCAGCTTTTCAAAAGAGAAGGAAAAATATCTGCTGAGTTTTCAGAGGTTGTTGAAGTGGCCAGGGACAAGATCGATGACATACGGGCAACAGCAGCAGAGTTTTTCCATGCAATGACTCAACGCAAATTTCTTCCGAATTCACCGACTTTGATGAATGCGGGTAGGGAGCTTCAGCAGCTGTCGGCTTGTTTTGTGTTACCCATCGAAGACAGCATGGAAAGCATATTTGAGTCGATTAAAAATGCGGCCTTAATACATAAATCAGGCGGCGGAACTGGATTCAGTTTTTCGCGTTTGCGCCCCACCAATGATGTGGTTAGAACTACTGGTGGTGTTGCGAGTGGGCCGGTATCATTTTTGCGAGTTTTCAATGCAGCCACGGAGGCAGTAAAACAGGGAGGTACCCGCCGTGGAGCAAATATGGGAATTTTGAGGGTTGATCATCCCGACATTTTAGAGTTTATCACCTGCAAACAGGATAATCAGGCTGTCACTAACTTCAACCTGTCAGTGGCCATTACTGATGATTTTATGGAGGCTTTAAAAGAGGACAAGCATTATGATCTCATCAATCCCCGCAGCGGGGAGGTAGTTGATACTGCTTCTGCGACGGAGGTTTTTGATTTAATTACTGAGATGGCCTGGAAGAATGGTGAACCTGGGGTTGTATTTTTGGATCGGATAAATGATGAAAACCCCACCCCGCAGGTTGGTGCAATTGAAAGCACGAATCCATGCGGTGAACAGCCTCTGCTGCCTTATGAAAGCTGTAATCTGGGTAGCATCAATCTCAGCCTTTTCGGTCCTGAACCCGATTGGATTGCAAATGAGGATAAATCGACCGTTGATATAGATATTTTAATCAATTCTATCGACTGGCAAGGTCTGCGCGAGACTGTTCACCTGGCAGTCCACTTTCTGGATAATGTCATTGATGCCAACAAATATCCCATAGACCAGATTGGCAAAGTGACAAGAGAAAATCGTAAGATTGGTTTGGGAGTGATGGGTTGGGCAGAACTCCTGCTCAAACTGGGTGTTCCGTATGACAGTGAAGAGGCCGTAGTCCTTGCAGAAGAAGTCATGTCATTCATTAATGAAGAATCTAAAAAAGCCAGCTGTCGTTGGGCTGAGACTCGTGGAACCTTTCCCAATTACGACCGCAGTATATATGCTGATGAGGAGAGAACTCCCAGGAATGCAACAACCACCACTATTGCCCCGACCGGTACCATAAGCATTATTGGTGGGACTAGTGGAGGAGTTGAGCCGCTCTTTAGTATTGCGTTCACTCGTCATGTTTTAGACGATGAGAAGCTGGTTGAAGTTAACGATGTTTTCGAGGAGATTTCTCACCGTGCGGGATTTTACTCACCGGAAATTATGAAAAAAATAGCAGAAGGAAGCTCTTTGTCTGAGCATCCGGAAATCTCCTCAGAGGTGGAACGCGTATTTGTTACTGCATTGGATATTGATCCAGAGTGGCACATAAAGATGCAGGCTGCGTTTCAAAAGCATACTGATAATGCGGTCAGCAAGACTATCAACTTCCCAGAAAAAGCTACACAAGAAGAAATTGGACAAGCCTTTTGCGAGGCATACGACAGGGGCTGTAAAGGCCTGACAGTATACCGCAATGCTTCACGTTCTGAACAGGTATTGACTGTTGGGAGCGATAGTCAGGACGATGAAGATAATGAAGACAGTCACGATGCCCTGCAGGGCACGAATGGACAGTGGGGACAGCTCCGTCCTATAGAACGTACGAGCCGTCTGCATGGTATTACAGTGCGTAAGGCTACTCCAATGGGTAACTTGTTTTTAACACTTAATACATTTGAAGGACACCCATTTGAGATGTTTGCTCAAATAGGTAAAGCGGGCAGTGATGTGGCTGCTTTCACCGAGGGAATCGCAAGACTAATTTCATTGGCATTCCGATCAGGAGTGGATCCCAGTGCAGTTGCCGAACAGCTCATCGGAATTGGAGGTAGTCGTTCAGTAGGGTTCGGTCCCAACCGGGTGCGTTCGGTTCCAGATGCGATAGGTCAGTTTATAAAGGATTATCTGGAGTCTAGCAGTCAAAATGACGAGGAAGAACCTTTCGCTCAGCTGGGTCTGAAAAATTTATCACGCGGGTCTGAGCTGAACAACGATGGACATGCGGCGACGGTCGATGCTGATGGCAACGGAAACAATTCTTATTCAAAAAATGCGTCACTGTGTCCGTCCTGTGGAGTACAGTCGCTTATTTATGAAGAGGGTTGTGTCAAATGTATGTCCTGTGGGTTCAGTGAATGTTGATTCTAGAAATATAAATTGAGCGTGAAAGAGGCGGGGGTAGAAGTTTCACCATCTACCACCCGCCTCTTTTCATGCTTCATGACTTATGTGGTTAGTCGCACTGAGAAGAAAAGTTTTGAATGAATGAGGAAATGGAAACATCCATCGGCTCGCCCACAAAAGGGCAAACCGATACGGTGTCAAATGTGGTTGGTTACCTGTCTATTGCATACTTGATGGTGAATCGGTTAGTCCTTCCTTCGAAGGGATACCATTCAATCTCTGTATCCTCAATTTGAGCATTCTTTGGGCCTTCTATCAACCATTCTGAAAACGTTTTTAAGTCTTTCTCCTGCCCCTCAGCAAACACTTCTAAAGTTCTATTGGGCATTGCTTTGATGTGTCCAGTAAGAGCTAACTGTGTGGCCTTACGCTGTGCTTGAGATCGAAAGTTTACACCCAGCACTCGACCAGTTATAAGCAGTTTCAGACCTTTCTTAGGCATGCCTGCGACCCCTCTCACACCATCGACTCGAGCTTTATTGTGTCATTGCCTGCAAAGATATTGCAGAACTTTAAACATTCTCTGACAAGTATGAATAGCAAATACCTTAACAACATTAACTTAAAATAATTATAGCACAATATTATCAGTGGATTAAGGCTAAACTACTGGTATTTGCCGTCAGAATGAAAATGAGAGAGCACGAGAAAGGTAAACCTGCTAAATCACACTGTATGATTTTTTAATTTGCACAGCACTATATGAATGGGGAAAAGATAAAATATTGCTCTCAACCTGTGAGGTGAGAAGAATGCCAGTTGAGGATTTTGAACGGTATGAAGAGGAGTTTAAAAACAAGAGTCGCAAAGAGAAAAAAAAGGATCCCCTGGTTAGTAAAAAAGACTTACGGAAGGACGAAGTGCGGTTTGGTCTCAAGTTGAAGGTGGCGGAAGAACTTGGTCTTCTGGATAGGGTTAAAGAGCATGGATGGTCCGGCCTGAGTGCAGCAGAAACTGGAAGAATAGGAGGGTATATGTCGAGAAATATCCTCTCAGAGGATGATCATGGTGGTGAGGAGACGGAAAAGTAGGAGAGTCACTTCAAAGATCCAAAAACTTCATCAGATGTTTTTCAATAGTAGATTGAATCCGTTGAAAAACTCCCGTGGGATTAAAACGCTGTTTAAGGTACTGTGCAGTACCAAGATTCTGTTTCAAAAGCAATAATGTGGTTTCCAATTGAAGTTCTGCCTCAAGTCCATTTGATTCAGATGCATGGTGACCTCCATAGACTACGGGTTCATAAAGGTTTACCAGACGATGCATGGACGTTCCTAAATCCTTGGAATGTTGTTCAACTTCAAGTGCAAACTCACGAATTGTCAGTCCCTGTGGATCTAGCTCAAGGTGTTCAGCTATCATTTGATGAGCTAAAGTGGTTGCTATAACGACTTCAGCAGTTGCCATGTTATAACGATCTGAGATATTGCGCAGTGCTTTTTTAGCCAAATGATGCTCTCTTATGCGTTCTGAAAAATACATGATCAGCAGGGCTATAACCAGTAATGGGATGCCCAATAGAACAATTTGAGTCATTATACGAATCAATAAGTGTTGTTCTGGACGTCTGGTTAGCGGTTCATCACCCAGCTCCTCATCAATAAGCTGATCACGCTCTTCTGAAGGTGATTCTATATCGTCAGTCCTTTCCTCATCAGGTGTGTCGATTCGTAGACTTGGTGCTTGCCGGGTGTGATCAATGCTGGTGAATCGAGGGGTTGGATCAAAAGGAATCCAATGCTGTCCTGTCCAGACCTCCACCCAGGCATGTGCAGAAGACAAGGGAACAGTCCCCTCTAAGTAATCATCCTGAGATTCACCTGATACTGGTTCTAAAATATCACTGCTGATAACGAAACCCTTGACCCATCTGGTTGGGACTCCAACTGCCCTCAACATTACTGCCATGGCGGTAGAAAAATACGTGCAGTACCCTTTTTGTTCTTCAAAAAGGAAGAAATCTGTAAACTCGCGATCTTGTGGAACAGGGGAAACATCGGTTGAGTAAGGTAGTTGACGTAAGTGAGCAGCAATGGCTTCAGCTTTGGCAAAATTATTGTCCGCATCAGCAATAAGGTCAACTGCCAGCGCTTTTACTCTTGAAGGAATCTTCTGGGGAAGCTGAAGGTATATATCCAGGTCCTCAGAATACTCAGAATTCGAGCTGGAAGAGGTATCATCTTCCTCAATCTCCCAGAAGGGAATATCAACGGCATTTTGATAGGTTTGTTCACTCACTAATGGGCGATGCGATAGTACATCACCTCGCAGGTTCTTGGCCACAGTACTATCGGTGTCTTCCTGTTCCACAAGCTGATCTGGTAAATGAGTACGTCGGACATCTCCAGCAGCGAATATGGATGAGGTTTCCAGGTTCTTGAAGGTTATCTCAGTCGATATTCTGCGCGTTGCAATGTTTTCGGGCAGATTTGCTGGTAAGAGTTCCCCTGAATCATACCACTCCCATTCCTCCTGCTCGTCAGCAATCCACCCCTGTCCAGTATACTCCACCAGTGTTCTCCCACGCATATGAAGGGGGAAAGGAATCTCATCAGTCGAGACAGCAGAGGGGTCAATTACGATGTGCAGTGCTGGTGACTCATCCAGTTCCAGTGGGCCACCGAGACTATCACTTGCTCCAAATCCAGAGACTTTTAGAGAAAATATTCTGGCTGGTCTACCTTCGTCATCAGCCGAATGTCCTCTTAATTCCTCAAGGACAGGAAAAGTTTCGCTCATCCATTGCCTTATGGTAGTCAGTCTCCAGGTAGCCGGCTGGATGGGCAGGGCTGCGGAAACAAGGAGTGTCATTATTGTCAGGGCTGCAATCCAGCCGAGTATATGGCCGAGCCTGAATCGAGTCAGTGCTCTAGGTAGGGTGTCTTTTATCCATTTGCTGGTCTGGATGATAGCCATAAATGGAATTCCAAGAGCTAAATATCCCTGAAGATAAGATTGTGCAGGATCAAAATGGAAAACCCATTGAAAAGTCAGAATACCGATGCCGGACATAAGTGTCGGCCAGGCGGTATTCTGCCGTATAGCTGAAAAACCCCACAGGGACACCGGAAGCAGTATTAACCACGCTGTGAAATAACCTAAATCAGCTGGCACTGATGTGAGTGTTCCATGATACCCCCCATAAAGAAACTCAATCCACCTGGTGAGAAATGTCCACACTTGGCGAATGAGGTGCGGCCAGTGACGCAGCCCTAAAATGATAAAAAGCCCTGAGCTGAAAATGCTTACTGCAAATCCTGCAAACAACCACTTTCGGTATCGTTCCATCAAGGCGCTCAGAGTTATAATTCCTACCGTAGCGGTCCAGATAGGCAGTGTTGATACCAAATCCATAAAATCAGTCAAGGAATTGAAAATCATCATTATGAGAACGTAGTGTAAACAAATGGATATTACGTTGAGCCAGCGTTGTGCGTTGGCCTTTGCTTTCTTTCCTTCATCGGCGGAAGGTTGAGCTCCTGGTAGAGCAGCACTTGTCCACCCTGGATGATGGCTATTCATGAGACCCCCCCCTGCTCGAGTTGTTCAATGAATGATTATGTAGGGCCCTTCGGGTGTGCTGACTACCTGCATCCTGATTGTCATCCAATTCGACGACCGTGGAGTTGGGAGTGACAGTCCACAGCGAAAATGGAGTTGTTGTTGCAGTGACTCCAGGTTGCTGTCCTGCTTGATGTTCAAAACGTGTAGTCTGATTTTCTTTCACTACAAAAATCCCCACGCCCAGTCCAACCCTTACCAGTGAGACCAGTCTTGAGTGAACTGCAGGTGTGAGCTCTCCGGTTATAAACAGGATAGTACTTCCACTTCCCACCTGATGTCCCACCTGCTGAAGCATGGCGTCAGGTGGTATGGGAGAGTTTACCTGAGCTCGGGATAAGGTGTTGATAATCTGCTGCATTCGCTTTGGACCGCGCCAGGCCTTTCTGGAATACCCTGTATTGGCTCCAGGAGTTATTAGTCCTACAGATAAATCATTGTGAAGACAGGTTTTCGCCAGACCGGCAGTCAGATCAAAAGCTGTTTCACGGGCTTGAATGTTGGCAAAAGTGCCGGTGTGCTGGAGTCTTGCGACTGTGGATTTGGTTTGGTTTTCTTCAGAACCAAGAGATAGATCTATGACCAGGTGTACTTCGCCGGAGGCAGTCAACTCAAACTCTCTTACATAAGGTTCTCCCATGCGTGCGGTAGTTGGCCAGTGAATATGTCTGGGGTTATCACCTGGCTGCATAGGATGAATATCTTTAAGGTTCGATGGGTCGGTGAATGCACGAACACGAGTTCTGAGTGATCCAAACGGCCGTCGAAGGGGTAAGCTTTTGCCCCGAACGTGGAGTAAACGGGGATAAACTGTCAAATGTCGTTCCCCGTAAATATTAAAGCGGCTCTGAAACCAGCCCATCGGATCCTCGAGAGTAATTGTCACGGGGCCCAACCGATAGTACCCATGCAGGTTTAAAGTAATAGTCTGTTGAACCAAACGGCTCTGCAGTGAGGGAACTGTTGTTGCAACGTTCCATGATTGTTGTTCAACTTCACCAGGGATGTTGCTGGCGGCTGATAGTTTGCTTATGGGCAAAAAACCTTCATTATCAAAACGTAGGGTAAGGACAACCTCTTCCCCTCTGGTCACTTCCCTGGCACTGGCTTCATAGATGCATTGGAGATTATTTTTCATACCACGGGTCCAGAAGTAGCAGAGAAGCAGCAGGAAGACGGTTATCCGAAACAATAAGTGAAAAAAGGAACCTCCGGTTATTCTGGCAGTTATGTACAGCAGTACCAGAACAACTAATGGGCGTTTATCGACCATCGTAACGGATAACTGGTTTTGCTGCCATGCATTCAGCTTTTTAACAAGGCGTGAATAAAAACGCCGTGCTGTTTGTTGGTTATCTGTTGTTCGAGAGGACATGAAGTTCTGAACGCATTGACCGTTGAATCTGGCCTGCGTTAACCGAGTATACCTCCCCTTTGCATTCACTGTGTTTTAAGTCTGATTTTGCACTCCATCAATTTAGTTGTATCATCATGCTCAAACAGGACTAAAATTCACACAAATCCTTTAGAATTTGGCTTCTCTTCAAATGCTCAATCTGAAAACCCCTTAAACCTTTGCTGCGCTTATTATTCATAAGAATTAGCACCGGGAACTGGAATCTCGGTCAGCAGCGTTCGAATTATCTCGTCTGGTGAAACTTCCTCCCATCTTGCTTCAGGAGTCAACATCAATCGGTGCCGGAGCACTGTTGGAGCCATTTCTTTGACGTGGTCTGGTAACAGATATTGGTCTCCACGAAAAAGTGCCAGAGCTTGTGACATTTTTAGCAGTATCAGAGAAGCTCGTGGACTGGCTCCCAGGTATAGGTTCTCTTGCTGACGGGTTGCCTGAGTAATCTGCACCACGTAATTTAAAAGCGAATCAGAAACTTGAATTTCTTTGACTGCACTGGATATTCTTATAGCATCTTCTCTGTTGGCGACGGGTTGGAGTTCTTCTAGAGGGTCTTTTACTTTCCTTTGTCTGAGCATCTCCTGTTCCTGGACTTCGGTGGGATATCCAATATTTAAAGAGAGGGAAAACCTGTCCAACTGTGCTTCTGGTAGTGGAAATGTCCCTTCATACTCTATTGGATTTTGGGTGGCCATTACCAGAAATGGTTCTGGTAATACATGTCTTACACCATCTACTGTCACCTGACGTTCCTGCATACATTCCAAAAGACTGGATTGTGTTTTCGGGGATGCCCTGTTGATTTCATCTGCCAGTATTACATTGTGAAAAATAGGACCCTCCCGGAACCTGAACTCTGCTGCTTCGTTGTCAAAGATTGAGGTTCCAGTCACGTCTGCCGGCAGCAAGTCAGGAGTGAATTGAATTCTCCGAAAACTCAGGTCAATCGACCGGGCTAACGATTTAATCAATGTTGTTTTACCGACTCCGGGTACATCTTCTACCAGAACATGACTGCCAGTTGCCAATG
This sequence comes from uncultured Clostridia bacterium, assembly GCA_964599275.1. Classification (GTDB taxonomy): domain Bacteria; phylum Bacillota; class Sulfobacillia; order SLMV01; family SLMV01; genus PUMD01. Next base: position 30,298 of record CAZRFK010000005.1, on the reverse strand, counting down.
CGAGAATCAGATTGCGAATGACGGTTCTATCGCCCACGATAACGCGCTGAATATTGTCCACAAGGTCTTGCATTATTTCAGTGAATTGATTTTCGGCAGACAGAAAAAACGCCCCTTTCTTGGCTAGGTAACCTGTGTGAGTGGGCCAGACTGCATCCCAGGACTTTTGCTGCTGGAGCAGTTTGTGTTAGGCTTTAGTTTTTCGTGTCATAAACACATCAAACAAAACATCTCATCGTCAACTCAATTACTGTGAATTTTAATTTATGTCGATTTTCACTAGGTGGTTAAAATCCTAAATTTCATCCCCATCAGCCCGGAACACGCAGGAGGTCTTTTACTTATTCATCGGTCCGGCTGTAGTTCCTCCCCAAAGATGTTTAATCATCTACTTCTTCATATTAACCAGGTATTGTTGTGTTGTTTGTAAACCATGTGATGGTATCTGCAGGATTTTGGAGAAAAAGGTGGTACCCCTTTGTTGTTTCACGGGGAACATATACACTATGAACAAAGACGAACATTTTATTGGAAATGAGGGATTAATTAATGGTATCTGAGCGGTTGCAGGCGGTAACTCCTTCAGTAACATTGGCCATAAACTCACGAGTCCAGGAGTTGGAAGCAGAAGGCAAGGATGTAGTGAAGTTTGGCGTGGGAGAACCTGATTATCCAACGCCAGAACATATCAAGGATGCAGCCCGGGAAGCTATTGCCAAGAACAAGACTAAATACACACCGGCAGCGGGGATACCCCAGCTGCGAAAAGCGATAAGTGACAAATTCGCAGAGGATAATAATCTGCAGTATGAGCCCTCTCAGGTTATGGTTTCAGTGGGTGCGAAGCAGTCCATTTATAATTCGCTGATGGCGTTAGTTAACCCTGGTGACGAAGTAATTGTGGTGGCTCCTTATTGGGTTAGTTATCCAGAGCAGGTCAAGCTGGCCAGTGGTACTCCAGTGATTGCTCAGACTACAGAGGAGACCAACTTCAAGCTCACACCAGATATTTTGCGGAATACCATTTCTGACCGGACAAAAGCGCTAATTTTGAATAGTCCCAACAATCCCACCGGTACGGTCTATACAGAAGATGAACTTGCTGAGCTGGGCAAAGTATTAGATGAGCATGGTATCTGGGCTATATGCGATGAAGTATATGAGTCTCTGGTTTACGATGATGCCGAGCATATAAGTTTAGCTGCTGCTTATCCTGAAATGTACTCGCGGAGTGTTGTTATAAACGGAGTTTCTAAGTCTTATGCTATGACAGGATGGCGCATTGGTTATGCAGCCGGACCCAAGGAAATAATAAGTGCCATGTCCAGTGTTCAGGGACACTCCACCAGCAATGCCACTTCTATTTCCCAGTGGGCTGCCCTGGCTGCACTGAAGGGTCCCAAGGGAGAGATTGAACAAATGGTGGAAGATTACGGCAAGAGAAGAAATTATATGACGGAACGATTGCAGAACACCCCTGGATTTAATTTTGAAAAGCCGCAGGGAGCATTCTATCTATTTCCAAATGTCAGTGAACTGATTGGCCGTACAATCAAGGGCACAGAAGTGACTGATATCGATGTGCTGGCAAAACTGCTGTTGGAAGAGGCTCACGTGGCTTTAGTACCTGGCAGTGGATTCGGTGCTCCTGAGAATCTGCGATTTTCTTATTCAGCAGCTCCAGCCCGGATTGAAGAGGGTATGGATCGCCTGGAAGAAATGTTAAGCTGATTGTGAGCTAAAGTCGGAATCAGTTTCATCTGTAGTTGTTCTGTAATTGTGTCTGAGGCGCTGCGGAATGATTTTTCCGGAGCGCCTCCAGGATGGGGTGGGTGAAAGGACCTTTGAAAGCTGGAAGACAGACGCTTGATCTGGGCCACAGAGCAGCTGTATTAGGGCTCGGTATAAGCAATCAATCCTTGATATCTCATCTGGCTGATCAGGGAATTGAAATCTGGGTATATGATCAGAAATGTGCTGGCGAGCTTAAAAATCGGTGGGCACAGGTCTCGCGTTTAGTGCACCGAGCTTTCCTGGGAGAAAAATACCTGGATGAATTTGTTCAACACAGCCGCACTACTGGATTTGATTGGGTGTTTGTGACTCCTGGCATGCCCAAGGATCTGCCTGAGATCGAACAGGCTGCCTCTCACGGCTCCGTCATATCGAGTGAATTACCTCTGTTTATGCTTCAATGCCCTGCAACCAAGATCGGCATAACTGGCAGTTCTGGTAAGACCACGACTACTACCATGTTGGGAGAAATGCTGAAACATAGTCAGGATGAAAACGTGTGGGTTGGAGGAAATATAGGCACGACTCTGATTGATAAAATTACTGACATAGAACCTGAGGATCTAGTGGTTCTTGAGATATCGAGCTTTCAGTTGGAGTTGGCAGAACTAACTCCTTCCTTCGCAGCGATGTTGAATATAAGTCCCAACCATCTGGATGTTCACGGAACCATGGAAAGCTACATTAACGCCAAAAGTAAGCTTTTGAAATGTCAACCATATAATGGGTTTGCTCTTTTGAATTGGGATTGTGAGATCACTCGCAGCCTCAGTACCATGACGAAGACAGAACCTGCCTTTTTCTCGATGTACAGAACTCCCCAGGATTGGAGTTGTAATGAAACTGAAGGTTATCTGGCCGGGTGGATTTGTGAGGACCTGCTCTGGGTTCGTCCTCGCGGACGGGAACGTATTCGTTTGTGTTCTGTGGATGAAATCCCGCTGAGAGGACCACATAATGTGGCCAACACTCTGACAGCGGGTATTCTGGCGATTCAAATGGGATGTGAGCCCCGGCGAGTGATCGAGGCAATTAAGACTTTTTCTCCTGTTTCTCACCGCCTGGAGGAAGTCGCGGAACGCAACGGAGTGCTCTTTGTTAATGACTCGATAGCTACATCTCCGGATCGCACCATTGCTGCATTGAATAGTTTCAGTGAACCTGTTGTTCTGATACTGGGGGGATATGACAAAGGCATTTCTTTTTCAAAATTGGGCGAGGTAGTTGTGGATAAAGCCGGGAAAAATCAGGTAGCTGCGGTTGTGTTGACCGGCAGCACTGCTGGAAAAATCGAGGAAGAACTTGGTGCTGCAGCAGACGTAGAGGGACAGAAGTTGAAATGGACACATACAAGAGTTGAATCTGAAACTGAGGTTCCCCTTCTTTCAGCTGGAACCTTTGAGGATGCTTTTCGCAGCGCCGTTGAGCTGTCCCGATGTGGAGAAGTTGTCCTGCTGTCACCAGCATGCGCAAGTTATGATGAATTTGACAACTTTAGACAGCGGGGACGGATATTCCGCGAGCTTGCACGCGATCTTTGAGGTTGATCTGCAGTTGAGATTTATACCTTCAATTAATTTCCTTTTCTATAGGCAGTCTTCTAAGATTAGTTTTACATGGTTGCAGTTGTAATTTTTGATTGAGTTCTTGCCTGCATCTGCTGATATATACAGCGAATTGCAAGATGTGGGGAGGAAACTTCGCCTTTAAACAGAATTATATAAATTCGTGGTTTCAACATGTTTGTTGTAAGACTTGACTGATAGAGTTTACAACATTTAATAAACCTGTAATTGTAGTAAATATTGTTATAGAGTTGAAAGACTCTATTTTACAGTTCATAAAAGGAGACGGTGCTTGTGAATATTAGTGAGCAGAACCTTCTGCAATTGGCCAAAAAGCTGAAAAAGGAATATCAGCAAGTTCGTCATTATCAGCAGGACCCACCAGCCTCAGCTATTTCAAAGACCGTGTTAGGTGTTCTGGTGGTTACGATATTATCGCAGGCAAGTAATGATGTGCGCACAAAAAAGATTTATTGCGAATTGAAAGAGCGCTATTCTACCTGGGAACAGCTTGCTGATGCAGATCCCGATGAAGTTGTTGATGTTTTGCGAGCTGGAGGGCTTGCCCGGCAGAAAACCAGGTATCTGCAGTCTGTTCTCAGCCACGTGCACTGTGATTTCGGAGATTATTCTCTCGAAACTCTATCGGACTGGGATAATGATAAATGTTATCAATATCTTACGGATCTACCCGGAGTGGGCCCCAAAACAGCAGCTTGTGTATTGTTGTTCGGACTCAACCGGGATGTGTTTCCGGTTGATACTCATGTCGCCAGAATATCTACCAGGCTGGGTCTGGTCGATGCATCTGACTCCGCTGAGAAAATTCAGAAGATTCTATCGGAATATATCCCGGGTGGATGGAGCCTCTCATTGCATTTGAACATGCTTGAGCACGGCCGGACTATATGTAAAGCAAGGAATCCCGACTGTGTAAATTGCTCTGTAAGTGATGTTTGTCAGTTCAGAAACAGCAACAATGATGACAACTAAAACCGAGGGGGCTACAGACATGCCGCAGGAGAAAACATCTGTGAATTGTGGATGCAGCTGTGAACCTGAACGTGATACTCCCCGGGAAAGAATATTACGCTATTGTGAAAGCAGAGATCCTGAAATCAAAAGGGAAATTGCCAAAGAATATCAGGGTCTGGTTGTGCATTTGGCTAAAGGGTTTCTTGGTCGAGGAGAGCCGCTGGAAGACCTCATTCAGCAGGGATATATAGGTTTGCTGAAAGCAATTGACAGGTTTGATCCAGAACGTGGGGTCAAATTTACAACCTATGCTACCCCCACGATAAAGGGAGAAATAAGGCGTTATTTTCGCGACAAGTCCTGGGATCTTAAGGTTCCCAGTAAAACAAAAGAACGTCATATAAGAGTGAGGGCGGCTAAGGATAAATTGATGCGAACTGAAGGAGATGAACCAACAATCGCTCAGATTGCCGATTATCTATCCGAACCGCCAGGCGATGTAGAACGGGCAATGTTGGCCCATAGAGCTTACAACTCGTTTTCTTTGAGTGGTTCCCTGTGGGATGAAGAGATGGAGTTGGCTGAAATTTTGGGCAGTAATGATCCCGGCTACAGGCGGGTGTTGAACCATCAGGATTTAAATAAGGCCCTTAAAGGGTTACCTGATAGAGAGCAGAGAATTGTTCAGCTGCGCTTTTTCTCAGATATGACTCAGCAGGAAGTCGGACAGGAGCTGGGGATTTCCCAGATGCATGTAAGCAGACTCGAAAGAAGAGCCCTGAAAACCATGCGTGAGCAGATGGCTGCCTGACAGTGTAATTATTGCTTTTAATCTTGTTCCGAAATTACTTCTAAGAAGAAGTGAGTGGTAGGAGCTATAACTACTGTACGTACTTGAAAAGTGTAAATTACTTCGTTGTGTGTTAGTTGTCGATTATGATACAGGTTTTTGATCAGTTCTGGTTCTATATCGTTGACGATTTTGCCAACTACACCTGCTGCGATGGGGCGAAGTTTCTCTTTGAGGCTCAGATTTAAAGCTTCGCGGTCCCCGTCCCGCAGACCGTTGATGTGGATTTCAATAGATTCAACAACTGGTTGTGTTTGAAATTCTTGCAGTTGTATTTCTAATTGGTCCAGTCGTTGACGTTGCTGCCGCGCAACAGCAATGAAGAGATCTCTTTGTACAGCTATTTCTTCTAATCTCGAAGCGGTCAGAGCTACTACGAGGCCGGCACCAACCAGTACTCCTAGAAGAAGAGATGCTATTAAACGCCGTAGTTTGGGTTTATTCATGTTTAATTGGCCACCCAATATACCAGTACATATCCCAGCTGGGCGCCAGCGAATGCCGCTGTGACTAGCCCCATATGTTGTAAGACAGCGCCAGTGCGGCGCCCCCACAGAACGGAGTCGATGATGCGGATGGTCGCAAAAGTTCCGCCCAGGGAGGCAACAGCTGCCCATACTTTGAGCTTGCTGGCCAGATCTATCATGGTTGTGGCCGGGTATTCACCTACAAGCAGTGCCCCTACGGCTCCCAACAGGGAGCCTCCCAAGAGCATTCCGAGTGATATGAAAAAGGAAAGTACAGCCTGTATCCAGAAATCGTTCATAATAATTGACTCCTTGTATTCCATTGCAACACCTTATTGTCGAAAATCGCGAATGTTTCACATTCACATTTATGCTTGGTGTGTGATATTTATGTCCGGGGGAGATCAGATTGCAAGAAACTACACCTTCTTTTGTGCACTTACACAATCATACTGAATACAGCCTACTGGATGGTGCCAGTCGGATAGATTCTCTCATTCAGCAAACTAAAGAACAGGGCATGGATTCGGTGGCTATTACTGATCACGGAGTTTTATACGGTGCTGTAGATTTTTACCGCAAGGCTAAAGAGGCGGATATCCATCCCGTTCTGGGGTGTGAGGTATATGTGGCACGCCGCAGTCGCACTGACCGGGAAGCGGGTCGTGACGATGATCCTTATCATCTGGTTTTACTTGCAGAGAACAAAACTGGGTATGATAACTTGGTTCGGCTGACAAGTCGTGCTTACTTGGAGGGGCTGTATTACCGGCCGCGTTGTGATGAAGAGCTGCTCAAGGAGTATCATGAGGGCCTTATAGCACTGTCTGGATGTGTGGCCGGAGAAGTTCCACAGTTAATTCTTAATGGGCAACTGGATCAAGCTCGTGAAGTTGCCAAGTGGTATCGTGATACTTTTGGTCCTGATAACTATTTTTTGGAGATGCAGGATCATGGATTAGAGGATGAACAACGAGTTAATGAGGCATTGGTGCAGTTAGCCGAAGAACTGGATATCGGACTGGTGGCCACCAATGATACACACTATCTGACCCAGGACGATGCTTCTGCCCATGACGTACTTTTGTGTATCCAGACTGGCAAATCAATAGAAGATGAAAACCGACTGCAGTTTCCCAATGATCAGTTCCATTTTCGTTCTCCACAACAGATGGGTGAGCTCTTTTCAGAGCATCCTGAGGCGCTAAGCAATACGGTCAAAATCGCAGAACGCTGTCAGATTGATTTTGACTTTTCCGAGCTATATTTTCCAGAATTTGAAATACCTGATGATTTTGATTCAGTTGATGATTATCTCAGACATCTATGTGAAGCAGGATTGAAGGAGCGGTACGATGATCCTTCGGAAGAGGTTTATGAGCGGTTAACATATGAACTGGACATGATCAGCGAAATGGGATATTCGGGATATTTCCTGATTGTCTGGGATTTTATCAGATTTGCCAGAGACCAGGATATCCCTGTGGGTCCAGGACGGGGATCAGCAGCTTCTAGTTTGGTTTCTTATTCTTTGGGAATAACCAATATTGATCCACTAGAATATGATCTGGTTTTTGAGCGTTTTTTGAATCCAGAACGTGTCAGTATGCCTGATATTGATATAGATTTTTGCTACGAGCGCAGAGATGAAGTTATCGATTACGTCGTGGATAAGTACGGCGAGTCATGCGTTGCTCAAATCATAACTTTCGGTACCATGGCTGCGCGTGCTGTTCTTCGTGATGTTGGTCGAGCGCTCGGCATGTCATACAGTCGTGTTGATGAGATAGCCAAGATGGTCCCTCATCAGTTGGGCATAGATCTGGAAGAGGCCCTGGAGATTTCGAGTGAATTGAGCTCTGCTTATCAGGAGGATGAGCAGATACGTATGTTGATTGATATAGCCCAGGTCCTTGAAGGGCTCCCCCGTCATGCTTCAGTTCATGCTGCAGGCGTGGTTATTACGGAACACGACCTTATTGAGTATATTCCTCTGCAGCAGATGGGAGATGGCTCAGTTGTTACACAGTTTCCAATGGGGGTACTGGAAGACCTGGGTCTTTTGAAAATGGACTTTTTGGGACTGCGCACTCTAACGGTTATTGAGGAAACTGTTGATATCGTTGGAGAAAACTACGATATAGAGCAGATATCCATGCAGGACGAAAAAACCTTCGAGCTTATTGCCAGCGGGGAGACTGAAGGAGTCTTTCAGCTGGAGTCATCTGGTATGAAGGAGCTGCTGCGCGATCTCAAACCATCAAATTTTGAGGATGTAATTGCAGCAGTGGCGCTATTCCGACCAGGCCCCATGGAAAATATACCAACATTTTTAGAAAATAAACATAACTCTGACGAAATTGATTACCTTCATCCAGATCTGAAGCCCATTTTGCAGGAAACCTACGGGATTATGGTCTATCAGGAGCAGGTCATGCAGGTGGCCTCGACGATGGCTGGATTCAGTCTCGGACAGGCAGATATTCTCCGCCGGGCCATGGGCAAAAAGAAGCCTGAAGAATTAGAGTCAATGCGCGAACAGTTTGTTGATGGATGTCTGGATAATGGGCATGACAGAAAAATTGCGGATAAGTTGTTTGGTTTTATTGAGAAGTTTGCTAACTATGGTTTCAACAAGGCTCACACTACCCCTTATGCCCTTCTCGCTTATCAGACAGCTTATCTGAAGGCCAACTATCCAGTGGCTTTTATGGCTGCACTGCTTACCAGTGTGATGGATGATAGCGACAAAGTGGCAAAATATATCCAAGAATGCCGACGTATGGGCGTGGAAGTCCTGGCTCCTGATGTGAATCGCAGTAATCACAATTTTACTGTGGACGATGGAAGAATATTATTTGGTCTGGCGGCGATCAAAAACCTTGGTTCAGGCAGTATAGAGGCAATTGTCAGTACAAGAGAGCAAGATGGACAGTTTGATTCTTTCAGAGACTTTTGTGAAAGAGTTGATGCCGATAAACTGAACCGGAGGGCTGTCGAATACATGGTCAAAGCTGGGGCATTTGACTCCCTTAACGACAGCCGAGCCAGACTGCTGGCGGGGTATGAGAAAATTCTCTCGAGTGCTCAATCTTTACAGAAAAGTCGTCAATCCGGACAGGTATCCATATTCGATGTGATGGACGATGACGAAGCATTAAAGGCGTCTCATCCACCGTTGCCTGAGACAGAACCTCTGGAGCCTAGAGAAGCTCTGAGCCTGGAAAAAGAGGTCTTGGGCGTGTATATATCCGGTCACCCGCTGGACCAGTGGAGAAAAGAACTGCAGCAGGAGACCACTGCAACCTCAGAGCAGATTGAGGATATGACAGATGGAACCAGAGTTGTACTGGGCGGATTGATAGTGGATCAATCTAGAATTTTAACCAAGAGTGGGAATAATATGGCCTTCATTACTTTAGAAGATCTACATGGGCGGATTGAAGTGGTAGTTTTCCCTTCAGTATTTGAAGAACATGCTGACATGTTGGAGGAAGAAACTGTTGTCATAGTTTCTGGTGAAGTATCTCACCGGGATGATGATGTTAATATATTAGCAGAATCAATTAATCTTCCGGGTGAAAATGGTCGGATATATATTTATCTGCAGTCTGGTGTTGAAAATTCAGATAAACTGGAGCAGGCGAAATATGTATTGAGTCAACAAACTGGTGAAACTCCTGTTTACTTTTGCCTTCCCGCCTTGGATAAAGTAGTACTGGCAGGAAATCGTTTCCGAGTTGAACCCGGTGAGAAGTTAAACAATGCAGTTGAAAGAATCTTGGGAGAAGATAGCCTGTATTATTCAATAACAAATTGATAAGGCGGTGAGAAACTCTGTTTTGGAAAATACTTCTCCTTTTGACTACGGTGCCGCTGATTGAACTGGTGGTGCTCCTTGAGGTTGGTCGTTATATAGGAACAGCACGGACCGTTGCTCTTGTTGTTGTTACAGCTGTTGCTGGTTCATTTTTCACTAGCCGGGAAGGAACACGTGTTTTGGGCCGGATACGTTCCCAGATAGCACAGGGTATGCTCCCTTCACAAGCATTGTTTGATGGTGCATTAGTGTTGGCAGGCGGGCTTTTATTACTTACCCCAGGATTAATTACTGATATAATGGGTTTTATATGTCTGATACCTGCGAGTAGGGCTCTTTTACAGCGGGGGATATCAAGAAAAGTAGAGCAGTGGATGATGGGGTCTTATTAAAAATATTGTACAAATTGTGCCGAGGGTGGGATTCGAACCCACAAGGGGACAAGCCCCATGCGATTTTGAGTCGCACGCGTAAGCCAATTCCGCCACCTCGGCAATTTTCACATTTCACACATAAAATTATAACAGGGAGATTTTCAGTATGCAATGCTTTTTGCTTGTAGTGAATAGATGATTTTTTGAACATCAGCACCAGATAGTGAACAGGTCAGGTTATCCCACAGATTGTCCTGATTTGATCAACCGCGACTTTTCAGGGTCCATTCAATCCATTTTACATGTTTTAGGCCCATTTATGATGAGACCACACATAATCATCCTCCAGATGCATACTCTACGCAGAGGCATCATTATCAAGGGGGTGATAAATGTGGGTGATTTCAGAACATCAGGAATCCTCATACTGGCGGTGGGATGCATTTTATTTCTGGGACTGCTCCGGGCTGATAGCATTCTTGCAGACAGCAGCGTGGGTGATTATGAGAGGCAGGATCATCGATATAATGTTCCTTATTTGCCTTCGCACTATCCCAATGAAGGTATTTTGATCAATATTCCTTCTCGCACTTTAGTTTTGGTTCAGCGAAGTCAGATATGGGGTCGGTTTCCAATTGCAGTGGGAAAAACTGATACTCCAACGCCGATCGGGGAATTTGAAATAATCAACCGGGTCAGGGAACCCTGGTGGTATCCCACTGGCCGACAACCTGTTCCTGCCGGACCCGATAATCCATTAGGTCCGTGGTGGCTCGGTTTAAACAAACCCGGTTACGGTATACATGGGAACAACAATATTGAATCTATAGGTCAGATGGCATCGCAGGGATGTATACGTATGAAAAATGATGAGGTGTCGCGCATAGTCGGGGTTGTTGATCCAGGCACTTCTGTTGATATAACTTACCAGCAGGTTGAAATAATGCCTCAACTGAAAGATGACAGAGTTGTTTGGAAGATGGGGCTCTATGGTGATCCTTACGAGCTGGGGGAAATTGATATAGCGCAAGATGTAGCGAAACTATTAGCTGAAGAAAAGTTATATATTCATCCTTCTGTGTCAATGCAGTTGAACCACCAATCGGAAAAGGATTTTTCCAAAGAAATACCTCTGCAGCATCTGCCAGAGGAACTTGCCGAACAATATACGAGCGATATGCTTCCATATTTTTTTAATAATGAATTGGCGCCCTTTCTTGCTCGAAAAATCGACGAACAAATCTATGTGCCTATTGGGCCATACCTTGAACGATCATCCGAACTGGCAGGTATACAATTCCAAGTTATAATTTCTTCTACAGATAGGCAGGATGATGGAGAGTTTTCTCCTTTTGTGATCCGCGATGGACATATGATTCACAGAGAAACTGGCAGTCCTTTATCAGAGAGAGCACCTGAAATCGAAGATGGAAAACGGGACTTAAATATAGAACCTCCGATCTTCGATGTTCGCATTACACAGGGAGACGAATCTTTTGGAGTGTTCTTTTCGGAAGATAATCAAGATGACATAAGGGGTGAACTGCATGACGATCAGCTATATGTGCCGCTTTACGATATCGAAAAGCACCTGACGGTAGAGACAGGCAATAATCGCTGGGGAGCATGGACGAATTGGTATGAGTTTTATGTGAATTTTCGACAAATAGCAGTATATCAGCGTCCCCCGTCTGATAATGAAACTCTTGTTCCTGCTTCAGTAGTCGAAGAAGTATTTGGGCGTCGCATCACTTGGGATGAGGAGCGAGAAAAAGTGGAGTTTTTAGGACGAGAACTTTCTTATGCCGAATGGGATGAAGACAGACCCTGGGTGTGTATTGAAAACCTTGCCGGGATTCTGGGTTGGGAATGGGAACTTAAGGAATTTACTGTTCACCTTGCTCCGCGTTTGTAGAGCACTCGCCAGATGCTGTATTCTCATAATGTTGTTTTAAACGGTGTATACAAATAAGAAGCGGGTTCAGTGTTGGACCGTTTAAATGCTATACTAATGCAGTAAATGTTAGCTTACTCAACTGGTCTGAGGTGAGAAAGCAAACTACCTCAACCAGTTTTTCTGGTGAGGGAAACACAATTGACTTAGGGCACGTCAGTGCAGGGGGAAAGAGCATGGACCTGACAGATGCTGAGCTCGTTCGGCTTAGTACCAACGGTAATGAAGAAGCATTCGAAAAACTGTTGGATAAGTACGAGGGTAAAATATTTAACCTGGCGTACCGGATGTTGGGTAACGTTGAGGATGCTGAGGATGCCACGCAGGATGCGTTCATGAAAGCATATTCCAGTTTAAGTGGTTTCCGTGGTGATTCTTCATTTTCAACATGGTTATATCGCATTGCAAAGAACGTATGCTTGGACGAGATACGAAGACGGCAGAGGAATCCGGTCCACAGCTTGGACAAACCTATAAAGACTGATGAGGGTGATCAGCTCGAGCGTCAGATTGAGGATGATTCTCCCACACCGGAAGATACCATTGTGACTAATGAGCAACAGGTGGTAATTGAAAAAGCCATGCAGAAGCTGCCAGCCCATCATCGAACTGTAATAATATTTCGTGATATTGAAGGTTTCAGTTATAGTCAGATAGCAGAAATTCTGGATGTGAAATTGGGGACGGTAAAATCTCGTCTGTACCGAGCCCGAAATAATCTGAAGGTAGTACTCGAAGAAATGGAACTTTTCCAGCACAGGGGCGTCAATCAACCTGAGAGGAGGGAGGAAGCTTGACTGACAAACATTGTAACTTCCCCGGCGAATTATTATCAGCCTATATTGATGGAGAAGTCAGTGAGCAGGAGTTAATTGAGGTTGAGCAACATCTGCATGAGTGTGCAGCATGCAGGAAACGGCTGACAGAACTGGAACAGGTCAGTGAGTTTGCTTCGAAAATGGCTGTACAGAAACCATCTCCTGATTTCCGGCAGCGTCTCAGGAATTCTATTGAAAATAAAAAGCAGACGGGCCATGGCCGGACTACCTGGTCAATACCTTGGCGTCGTCAACTGGTAATGGTTGCAGTGACCATCATTATCCTGCTGCTACCTCTGTCTGCAGTTATTTCTCATTTTCAAGTTTCCTCCAGGTTGATGACCGAAGATATGTACCAGTTAGATGAAGCTGCCCCTCATGATGTTTCCGAACCAGAACCTGAAGCTGACCAGCCTGATGCTGAGATTGAGGATATACAGCCTTTTGGCGCCCGGGCAGAATCTGAGGTTTCGCAGGTCAGATTTGAAAAACTCCATTTCGAAGTGTCTGATATCCATCATATCAGGCAGGCACTATCAGAGATATTAGATGAGGAGGGATTTGAGCTTCATACGGAAGCTCTACGTCGGTCAGATGAGGCCGTTGAATATCTCGTGGAATTTCGGAGTCCCTATTTCCCAGATGCGTTGAGAGAAGAAATAAAATCATTGGGCAATTTGATTTATCATAAATCTGAACGGCAGTACCATCCTCCAGTGCAGTTGAGTCCTGAGGTTGATGGTGCAAGCAATCAGCAAGTAGATAGTGTGGATATAGAAATAACTATCAGGCAACCACAACACCTTTCTGCTGAGGGAAGACCTCGTTCCGTTGGAGATATTCCTGGTTTCAGGGAAGCATTGATGGGGGCCTGGTTGAATTTTGGGGATGATATGGTCTCGGTATTACTGTGGGTAATGAATCACCTTGTTCATCTGCTCTTTGCTGCAGTCCTAATTTTGGGGGGATATGTCCTTTACAGGCAGTGTGCTTGAGATGCCTTTCAGTTTTATCTTGTCATTACCTCGTATTATTTGACGAAAAGGTTGATTGCTAACAAAGGTAGGAAATTGGGAGTGGTCCTGTTGGAATCTGTACAACCAGATGATTCTATTATTTTGGTAGATGGCACTAGTCTTATGTATCGGGCTTTTTACGCTATGCCCACACTGACTGATCCTGAAGGTCGTGTGACTAATGCCGCTTACGGTTTCACGAATATGCTGCTCAGGCTTATGGAAGATTACGAACCAGAATTTTTAGCGGTGACCTTTGATCGAGGCAAACCCAAGTATCGGCTGCAGGTATATTCGGAATACAAAGGACATCGTCCGGACATGCCTGAAGATTTGCGGCATCAATTTTCAATGACAAAAGATGTACTTGATGCTCTCGGTATAGCTCATATTGAACGAGAAGGTGTGGAGGCCGATGATTTATTAGGTTCGATGGCGAAACGATTTGCTACCGATGGTTACAGGGTAATAATTGTTACAGGTGATAAGGATATGCTGCAGGTTATTGATGATCGCATTTGTGTTGAAGTCACCCGACAAGGGATCACCGATACACATCGTTATGATAAAGAAGCTGTTATAAAAGAATACGGAGTGACCCCTCCACGGATGGCAGATATGAAAGGACTTATGGGAGACAGCTCTGATAACATCCCTGGGGTACCAAAAATAGGACTGAAACGAGCTCAGAGATTGCTAAAGGAGTTCAAAACTCTTGAAGGAGTTTTGAAAAATGTCGACAATATAGGAGGCAAGAAGATTCCCGAATACATTCGGGAACATGCTGACAATGCCCGTATGAGCAAGGAGCTGGCCGTCATACGGGATGATCTCAATATTGACCTGAGCCTGCAGGATTGTGCTCTTTCTGAGCCCGATCCTGAAAAAGTCAACGAAACCTTCAGGGAACTTGGGTTTGACAGCATCTTACAGCGTCTGGATCTCGACCAACCTCCCGAATTTAACTCTTTATCCAAAACTGACGACTTTGATCTTGAAGTAATGTGTAATGCAGGAGCGGACGATGTTGAAGAGCTCTTAGCTATGATTGATCATATTGCTGACAATGATACGCTTTTATTGGATTGGGTCATGGATGGGGAATCTCCATGGGAGGCCAGCGAGTTTCATGTTTCAGTTGCTTTTGAAAAAAGCCGTAAAGGTTATTTTCTTTTCAGCGTGCAGCAAGATGCATTAGAATCTTTGGTTGCCTGTATGTCCGGTGGTGAAAGGTTGAGAATTACAGGACACAGTCTTAAACCCCTGTTAGTCCGTTCCTCTCAGCAATTCATTTCAGATTCAATTTTTGATTGCAGAATAGCGGCTTACTTGTTGGAGCCATCCCGCAACGCTTATTCGTTGAGGGAGTTGGCACAGAAATATTTGGGTAAATCTATTCCTTCTCGGGCTGAAGTGCTCTCAGTGGAAGAAACTGAGCAGTTTGAAGACATGATGAACCATCGTTTGGCAGCTATCAGTGCACTTCAGGAGCCGTTAAATGCAGAACTGGAGTCTGCTGATTTAATGCAACTGTTTGAAAATATAGAGAAACCATTAATGCCCCTGCTTGCTTTTATGCAGGTCAGAGGAATACAGTTGGATGCCGAGGTGCTCCGGCAGTTCGGACAGGAGTTAAAGCAGGACATCTCGGAGATTGAGAAGAAAATATGGGAAATTGCAGGACATGAATTCAACGTAAATTCCCCGAAGCAACTAAGCAAAGTTTTATTCGACGAGCTGGGGCTGCCGGTAATAAAGGAGACCAAGACTGGATATTCCACTGATTCTGAAGTGTTAAATGAATTGGCAGAGGAACATGAGATCGGTGAGATGGTGCTTAACTATCGTAAGTTAGTCAAACTTCAGGGAACTTACGTCGAAGGACTCCTGTCCGAAATTGATTCTGACACCGGCAGGGTGCACACAACTTTTCACCAGTGTGTGGCAGCTACGGGACGTTTGTCCAGCTCAGATCCGAATCTTCAGAATATACCAATCAGGCAAAAGCGAGGCCGCCTGCTGCGCAAGGCATTTAAAGCGCCCGCTGGATGGTTGCTTCTCGCTGCCGATTACTCCCAGATAGAGCTGCGCATTTTAGCTCATTTTTCAAAGGATGAGAAGCTTCAGCAGGCATTCAACCAGGATAAAGACATTCACGTGCAAACAGCTGCTGAGGTTTTTGGAGTTGAACAGTCCCAGGTAACAGATCAGATGCGGGAACGTGCCAAAGCAGTTAATTTCGGCATTATCTACGGGATTAGCGGATACGGTCTGGCCAAGAATATCGATACAGATGCAGAACAATCTCAAGAATACATTGATAATTACCTGGATCGGATGCCTGGAGTACAGAGATATCTTGATGAAGTTGTGCAGAAAGCCCGTAACGATGGCTATGTGCGCACATTGATGGATAGAATAAGGTACTTACCAGATCTGGAACATCGGGTGTGGCACAGACGTCAGTTTGCGGAACGGGCAGCACTGAACACACCGATACAGGGCACTGCTGCAGATATAATCAAAAAGGCTATGGTGGAAGTGCAGCATGAGATTCGCCAGGCCCAGTTGGACTGCCATCTGCTATTACAAGTTCACGATGAATTGATCTGGGAGGTACCGCAGGAAAATCTCGTAGAACTGGCGGAAATCGCAGAGTCGAACATGGAAAGTGTTATTGAACTCGATGTGCCGTTAAAAGTTGATCTTAAGGTAGGACAAAACTGGTATGACATGGAATCCTATGGGGGAGACAGTTAATTGCCTGAACTGCCGGAAGTAGAAACCATTCGAAAAAGTGTAAAGCCTCACCTGCTCGAGAAGCGGGTTCAGAACGCTTTGTTTTATCGTAGTGATATCTTGCGGGGCTCTGAGGATTGTCCTATTTCATCAGCTCAAGAATTTACCAAAGGAAAGAGAATCAGAGATGTTGGACGATGTGGGAAGTACCTCATTCTGATGTTTCAGGGCGGTGAAGGATGGGCAGTTCATTTCGGAATGTCTGGGACCCTATCAATGTCTGAGGTGAGTGGTTCTACAGACAAACATACCCATGTAGTCCTGCATCTTGAGGATGGCTCGTATCTAAATTATCGGGCGCCCCGGCGGTTCGGACATTGGTTGATGTGTAAGGGGAGTGTTGATCAGGCTTTAAATAAAAAGATTGGGAAAGATGCTCTGAGTGGCGAGTTGGACTCAGAATTATTCACATCTATTCTGGGTGGTAGCCGTGCCCGTATAAAATCACGTTTGTTAGACCAAGGGCTGATTGCTGGTCTGGGAAATATATATACGGATGAATCCCTGTTTCGTGCACAGATTCATCCTATCCGTCCTGCAGATTCGTTAAAGAAGAAGGAGTGGGAAGACCTGCATGAATCGGTTACCGTTGTGCTAAGGGAGGCTATAGATAACTGCGGAACTACATTTGATGCCTTTCGAGATGGACGGGGTCAACCAGGTGAAAACTCGGTGAATTTACGTGTTTATGGCAGAGAGGGAGAGTCCTGCACCAGATGCGAGCATAAAGTTCAGAAGATTAAAGTAGTTGGACGAGGCACCCATATATGTCCAGGTTGTCAGCAGTAGAATCTTTGTGGGAGGTGAAGAATGCGGTGCAAGCCTCTGAGCGCCGCAGTTGATATGTTTTCTTTTATAATGGAGTTTGAAGACAAAGATGAATACAAAGAATGCGCCGAAATTTTACGCAACCAATATTCTTTTACCGGAGAGATGGCCCTCCGACCCACCGAAAACGATAAATGGAGGCTATCTGCTCATGCTGAGAAGCGATTTCGCAGCAGTACTTTCGAAAAACTTCCAGGTAAAAGAATCGAAGAAGGCTGAACAGAACTATGTCGGAAAACCGCTGGGATGACTCTCCGTATGTTTTGGGTGTAACCGGGGGCTTGTGCTCAGGCAAATCTACTGTGTCCAAAATACTGCGAGAAAAAGGAGCTGCAGTAATTGATGCTGATGCCCTAGCTCATGATTTGTTATTGCCGGACAGCAGAGTTTTTGACGACGTCATATCCGAATTCAGTCCAGATATCCTTGATGAACATGGGCATGTGGATCGAGCACGTCTGGCAGAACTGGTGTTTTCAAGTGAGCAGGATAGAAAACGGCTGGAATCTATTGTGCATCCTGCGGTCGTCGATGAGATAGAAACTAAGCTCAACAAGTTTGCCAGAAATGATGTCCATGTGGCAGTATTAGATGTTCCCTTGTTGTACGAAGCCGGGCTTGATGAAATGTGTGATCAGGTTTGGGTGGTTTATTGTGAACCTGAGCAGCAGAAGGCCAGAGCTAGAAAAAGAGATGGTCTCAGTGAAGCAGAAGCTGTGCGCAGGATGGACGCCCAGATTCGACTCGATGTTAAAGCGGAACGAGCTGATAAGATAATAGACAATTCAGGTTCGATTTCTCAGCTACATGATGAGGTGCAGCACAGCTGGCACCAGCTGCAGCAAACTTTGACCGGGAGATAACTAAATGCAAAACAAAAGAGCTTTATTAACTTTGCTTGCAGCTACTCTTGGCCTCGTAATCTTTTTACTTGTGGGCACTTTGCTGGTGATGACCCGGGTCGTCTTTCCTTTCGAATACCGTGCAGAAATTTATCGTGAGGCAGAGGCAAGAGAACTTGATGCTTACCTGGTGGCTGCTGTCATCCGTGAGGAGAGTCGTTTTAGAGTCAGTGCAGAATCTGAAAAGGGAGCAGTTGGATTGATGCAGCTTATGCCGGAAACCGCTATATGGGTGGCTGAAGAAATGGATCTTACGGGATTTTCCCTCGATAGGCTCTATGAACCGGAGATTAATATTGCTATAGGTTGTTGGTATTTGTCTCATCTTGTGGGCGTTTTTGATGGCTCGGTCCCCGTTGCGCTGGCAGCTTATAATGGTGGAAGAGGTCGGGTTCAGAAGTGGATGCAGCAGGATATATGGGATGGTTCTGCAGACAAATTGAATGATATTCCAACCCAGGAAACCCGGGAATTTGTTAGGAGAGTATTGTTGAGCTTTCGTTATTACCGCTTTATATACGAGAATCTGCCGCGGTATTTTAGAATGCAGCCATGAAAGAGATTATTGGGAGTGTGGTAATCAGATGGACAGAAAAAAGTCAGATAGCGAAAAACACGACAATAGACCATCTGCCAGTGGTCATGAACGGGGGCCGGGGCAGTACTTGTTTACTGAAAACACTGAATCTCCAGAAGAAGAGGAAAAAGAACAGGAGTTCGACTGGTTGGATATATTGGCTTTTATTATTGCTGCCTATCAGATAATTTTGCCTCTTCTGGGGGCCGTTTTTGGAGTTTTTTTGTTGCTTTGGGGAGTCTTATGGCTGATCAGTATATTTTAAAAAATATTTATGGTATGTACGCACATTATCAGACTTATTGAGTAAACTTGATACTGATTGGTCCTGGAGATACGATAGTTGAGGTTGATTCGGGGTTTTTGCTGTGCTAGAATTTCTAGTGGCAAAGGGCCGAAGTGGTGGAACTGGCAGACACGCGGTGTTCAGGGCGCCGTGGGCGAATGCCCATGTGGGTTCGAATCCCACCTTCGGCACAAAAAATTTTAACCGGCCGGCTGAGTTTCAGCACTTTTTTCGGCCGGTTTATTTTATATTTTTGCTTGTTGGTAACTCCTAAGCTTTCGTAGTATAATATTAGCGATTATCTATACCCTTCCCGGGAGGGAGAATTACATTGAAAGATCAAGGTAATTCTACACCCAAACAACAAGAGCGAATGAAAGAACTCTCAAAGATCTTATCTACAGAAGAAGACTCTGAGGATGGTACTGTTCGTATTGCCGACGAGGTACTTGCAGTGATAGCAGGAATAGCTACTGCCGAAATCGATGGTGTTGAGGGTATGATGGGTGGTTTTGTGGATGACCTATCTGAAAAACTGGGTCGTCCAGAACTGCGTCGAGGGGTCAAAGTACAGACTGAAGATAAGGAAGTTTCAGTTGATCTTTATATTACAGTTGGATATGGATTTAAAATTCCCAAGATAGCTCGATCGATCCAGAAAAACGTCAAAAATGCCATTGAGAATATGACTGAACTTGAGGTAACTGAAGTCAACGTTCATGTACAAGAGGTCATCTTTCCTGATGATGAGGACTGCAAAAAATCCATTTCAGACCAGGAACAGGGTGGTGACTCTCATCTGTAATCATCCTGGAAAGTCTGTTCCCGACGAACATCTGAACAATCAAGATGCAGACTCAGATAATGGTTCCGGCCTCTCATACCTTCTGAAGGGTATGTTGTGGGGCGGTTTTTTAATGCTGGGAGCAGTAACTATTTTTAGTGTTAACAGATTGCATAAACAAGAGATGATTTTTGATGGAGAACTGGGCAATATCAGAATATCCCAGGAAGCATTAGAAAGTCTGATATCTTCTCATTGTGAAAGAGTTTGTGGCGTGTTAAGCGTTGAAACCGAGGTTCATATTTTGCACCGGGAACCGAAAATAACTCTTCAGGTTGCTTTGGAGCGCTATGATGAGCCCACCGGTAAAGTAATTGGAGAAGTGGTCAGCGCCGCACATTGCAAAGTTCAGGAGATATTGTCTCTATCCCCCAGCGAACTTTCAATTACAGTGGATAAGTTTAAAAATACAGGTGATCATTAAAATGAACAGAAGAAGAGCTAGGAGAGCATCATTGGAGACATTGTTCGAGGTAGATTCACGGGGCAGGCTCATGGATGAAGATACCTCTATGCAGATCCTAAAAGAATCATTAGCCCGTAATGATGTTATTGACCCCAATCTACAGAAATTTGCTCAAGATTTGGTCCTGGGGGTTTGTCAGGCCCGATGTGAGCTTGATGAAATAATTCAGGCCCAATCGGAGAAGTGGAGATTGGACCGCATTGGACGGGTTGAGCGAGTGATTTTGCGTATGGCTCTTATAGAAATTGATCTGCTGAATACCCCTGCTGCTGTTGCCATCGATGAAGCAGTCGAATTGGCTAAAATGTATGCTTCTGCTCAGGCTGGTTCGTTTGTCAATGGTGTGCTGGGAGCTCTGGTTGAAAATGACTGAGCGGCAGAAGTAAGTATATCTAGGCTAATTGTAAAATTGTTATGTTCTTGTATTTCAAAGCCTCTTACCTTTTGGGGCTTTAATTTTTGTTTGAATACATTAAACTGTAAATTGGTATAAGATTAACTATCCTTTTCGTACTAATGACGGGGTATGTAGTTTTGATATATTTTGATGGAGTGTTAGCAGCCATCAATTTTTGGGATCAATCTCCGGAGAAGGGATGATTATTTTGCCAGATCTTGCGACTTTAGGTCAGGAGAAGTCGAACTTAATTAAAGCACTTCAACAGCAGCAGAAAGAGGAAGGATTTATTTCAGATGAAGCCATAAAAGAAATCAGTGACCATTTTGACATGTCTCCGGTCGAAGTCGAGGGTGTAGTGAGTTTTTATACTCAGTTCAAACGCATTAAACCCGGTAAAAATCAAATTTTTGTTTGTGACGGAACTGCCTGTCATATTAAAGGTTCCAGCCTGGTTTTGAATTGGGCTGAAGACCATCTGGGAATCAAGGAAGGAGAAACTGATGAGGAGGGTTTGTTTTCTTTAGAAGCGGTTGCTTGTTTGGGCTGCTGCAGCCTGGCTCCGGTAATAAGCATTAACGGAAAAGTATACGGAGACCTCACGAGAAAAAAACTCCTTAAAATACTTCAGGATTATCGTGAGAGGGAGGAAGCCGAGCTATGATCGAACGCATAAAAGTGGGTATGGCCAGCTGCGGAATAGCAGCCGGTGCCGATGAAGTTAAGGATAAGGTGCTTGAATTGGCTCCTGAGAAAAACGTAGTTGAGGTTGGATGTATAGGACACTGTTATTCGGAACCCCTGGTAGAGATTGAGACCGAGGAGGGCAGTGTTTTTTACGAAAACGTCCAAGCTGATGATGAGTTCATAGAAAGAATGCTGAATCTTGAGGATTTCTCCCGGTTCACACCGCATTCTTTCAGGGAACAGTGGGAAAAACCCTTTGTCACCGAATTGGCCGGCAAAATCGAGTCAGTTTCTATACGTGAATACCAACAATTTGGAGGATATGAAGGCCTTAAAAAAGCCCTTGCAATGGAACCTGAAGATATTATTGATGAGGTCAAGACTGCAGGCCTGCGTGGCAGGGGAGGAGGAGGCTTTCCTACCGGTTTAAAGTGGAGTTTTCTTGCCGATAAGGACGAAGATGGCAAGGTGATCATATGTAATGCCGATGAAGGAGACCCCGGTGCATTTATGGACCGTAGTCTCATGGAGTCAATTCCTCATCAGATGCTTGAGGGTATGTTGATCGCTGCCTATGCAACAGGAGCTGCTCAGCTTTTCATCTATTGTAGAGCAGAGTATCCCCTGGCAGTCAAAAACCTGAATGCAGCCATTGCTCAGATTGAAGAGCAGGGATTAAACCATATAAATGGACGGGATCTGGAGATCACGGTAAAAGAAGGTGCGGGAGCTTTTGTTTGTGGAGAAGAGACAGCTCTTATCCACTCGCTGGAAGGCAAAAGAGGTACTCCCCGTTACCGTCCCCCTTATCCCACAGATGAAGGTTACAAGGGCCGACCTTCAATGATCAACAATGTTGAAACCTTTGCCAACGTGCCCCTGATCATAAGAGAAGGTGGACAGGAGTACGCCGAGATCGGAACAGAAAACAGTAAGGGTACCAAGCTATTCGCCCTGGCAGGTGATTTGAAATATTCTGGTCTGGTAGAAGTACCGATGGGTATTTCCATTGGAGACATAGTTTACGGGATTGGTGGTGCTGAAGAAGGCAGCATCAAGGCTGTACAGATTGGTGGTCCCAGTGGAGGATGCATTCCTGAAAAGTATTTCGATACTCCAGTTGATTATGATTCCCTGAATGAACTTGGCGCCATTATGGGATCAGGTGGTTTGATTGCTATCAGTAAAGGGCGCTGCATGGTTGAAACCGCCCGTTATTTTCTTGATTTCACTACCAAAGAAAGTTGCGGCAAATGCACTTTCTGTCGGATTGGGACCAAGCGCATGCTGGAGACTCTCGAACGGATTACCGGTGGAGAGGGAACCGACAAAGACGTACAGGACCTCAAAGATCTGGGGGCCAAGATCATTAATGGTTCTCTTTGTGGATTGGGACAGACTGCTCCTAATCCAGTTTTGACTACGTTGAAATATTTTGAGAATGAATACAATGACCACGTCAATGAGCAGCATTGTCCAGCAATGGAATGCAATGCACTGGTTGATGTCTTCTTGGATTCAGAGATTTGTGTGGAATGTGGTCAATGTATAAACAACTGTCCCGTCGATGCCATCAGTGATGATTTCTTAATTGATAACGAGGTTTGCACTCGCTGCAACAGCTGCATTGAAGTTTGTCCGGTTAATGCTATATCACGAGTGAGAAAGGGAGGGAATTAAATGTCTCAAATACAGATAAAAATAGATGGTCAATCATTCACAGCTGAGGAAGGCCAGACCATATTGGAAGTAGCTCGGGAAAACGGAGTACATATTCCCACCCTCTGTTATGAAGACAGAGTAAGTAAGAATACTTCCTGCTTTGTTTGTATAGTACAGGATGCAGAATCGGGTCATTGGATGCCTTCTTGTTCCAGTAAGGTACAGGACGGAATGAACATTGACAGTTCCAGTTCCGAAGTACTGGACATGAGAAAAACTGCCCTGGATCTGCTGCTGTCCGAACACAGCGGAGATTGTGAAGCACCGTGCACACTGGCCTGTCCTGCCCATGCCGAGGTAGAGGAATATGTCAGGGCCGGTAGGGACGGCAACTTTAAAGAAGCCTTGAGAATTATCAAGAAGCGAGTGCCTTTGCCGCTGAGCATAGGGCGAGTATGCCCCCGATTCTGTGAAGATGATTGCAGACGAAATGTCCAGGATGAGCCAGTAGCCATTAATGATTTCAAGAGATTGGCTGCGGATCTCCACTTTGAAGACCATGAAGAGGATACAGAAGAACTGACTGGAGAAAAAGTTGCAATTGTCGGTGCTGGTCCGGCAGGTCTGTCTGCAGCATACTTTTTACGCCTTGAAGGTATTTCCTCGGACATCTATGAAAAGCGTGCGGAGCCAGGAGGAATGCTGCGCTATGGAATTCCAGAATATAGGCTCCCTAAAGGTATATTGGCCAAAGAGTTGAACCACTTTGAAAAAATGGGTGGAATAAATATTCACTGCAATCATGAACTGGGAGAAGATATCCAGCTGGCTCAACTGAAAGAGGATTATGGTGCAGTGATCATCACTGTCGGTTGCTGGAGAGCAAGCTCCATGCGAACCGAAGGCGAGGAATTGGCCTGGGGCGGCATTGACTTTCTTGAGAAATTGGCCAGCCAGGATTTTCAGATGGAAGACCCCGGGGAAACGATTGTAGTAGGCGGTGGGAACACTGCTATGGATTGTGTCCGGTCTTCAATCAGGCTGACTAATGATACAGTACACTGTTATTATCGCCGTACTGAACAGCAGATGCCTGCTGAACAGATCGAGATTGATGAGGCCCAAGAAGAGGGAGTCAATTTTGAATTTCTGACTCAACCAGTCAGTCTTAGACGTGATGGCGACAAATTGGTTTTAGAGTGTATCAGAATGGAATTGGGAGAGCCTGATGCTTCAGGGCGGAAGCGGCCAATTCCGATTGAAGGCAGCGAATTTGAAGTTAAAGTTGATACAGTGATAGCTGCCATTGGCCAAAAAACTATTGCACCAGAAGGACTGCCCACTAATGACTGGGGAGACGTAGATGTGGAACAAGACAGCAGCCGGGCAAAAGACAATATTTTCGCAGCTGGTGACTGTGTAAGTGGACCTGCCACGGTAGTGGAAGCTGTAGCGGGAGCCCGCAAGACTGCCCTGAGCGTCATATCTTCTCTGCGGGGACAAGATTATGAACCGTCCGAGCAGGTGAATGTGTCCCGAGGCCACTGGCAGTCATTGAGTGAAGATGAACTCGTTTATCTTCAGGATCCATCTGACAGCGAACGGGTGAAACTTCGCCTGATTGACATAAAGAAGCGACAGGAGACATTTGAAGAAGCCAGCCTTACCCTCAGTGAAGAACGGATGATGGAAGAAGGACAGAGATGTTTTGAGTGCAGCTGTACTGCCAGGCGTGACTGCGATCTGCGAGACTATTCAGATGACTACGGGGCTGACCCAGAGCATTTTGACGGGGAGAAGATAGACCAAGGTTACAATGTGGAACATCCGGAGATTGTTATGGATCGCGACAAATGCATCAAGTGTGGTGTATGCATCAAGGTCTGCAGCGATGTGGTCAACGAATATCTTCTCGGTTTCAAAAACCGTGGATATCAGACAAGGATAGATACGGCATTTGGTGAAACACTGCCAACAGACTGTACAGATTGTGGCGAATGTCTGGAGTCATGCCCGGTTGGAGCGTTGGATTGGAAGGATAAAAACTCAGCAGATTAACATGAAACCAGTTGAGCTATTTTGAATATACGGTAAAAGTTGTATACTCACGTGTAGAGGTATCAGGCATCACTTGACATGGTCACTAAACGGGGAGTCTGGGGTGCACATGTTCCTGGACTTCCTCTTTTAAGGGAGGATGGTTATAATGTCTGCCGAAATCATAGATGGTAAAAAAGCGGCTCAGGAACTGCGGGCGGAGGTCGGTGAAGAGGTAGAAAAGCTCAAAGAGGACTATGGAGTAACTCCTGGATTGGCAGTTGTTCTGGTGGGAGAAGATCCTGCTTCTCAAGTTTATGTGCGCAACAAACATCGAGCTTGCGAAAAAGCAGGAATCAAGTCTCAGGACATTCGATTACCGGAAGACACATCACACGAAGAGGTAGTCAAAAAGGTTGAAGAACTGAACGAAGATCCTGAGGTGCATGGAATTCTGGTACAACTTCCCACCCCAGAACAGATCGACGATGAAGAAATCATAAACACTCTAGATCCCGAAAAAGATGTAGATGGCTTTCATCCGGTGAGCATGGGTAAACTGCTTGCAGGACAACCTGAAATGGTGCCCTGCACTCCTAAAGGTGTCATGCACCTGCTGGATATTACAGGTGTTGACCTGGAAGGAAAAGAAGCGGTTATCGTTGGACGCAGTAACATAGTTGGTAAGCCACAGGCACTGCTGTTACTTTATGAGAACTGTACAGTTACTCTGTGTCACTCCAGAACAGCTGACCTTTCTGCACACACTTCGCGAGCGGATATTTTGGTTTCTGCGGTAGGTGTACCCGGACTGATTACCGCTGACATGGTAAAAGAAGGTTCGGTTGTCATTGATGTTGGAATCAACCGACTTGATGATGGTTCCCTGGCTGGTGACATTGCTTATGACGAGGTGAAAGAAGTAGCTGGTGCCATCACTCCAGTGCCCGGTGGCGTGGGGCCGATGACCATAGCCATGCTTCTGAGCAATACTGTAGAGGCATCCAGACAAACAGTCGGCTCATAATTTGTCCCAGTAGATAAATGGTTAGGGGGAGTAGTGGTGTCCTTAGGTGAAGATGAACACAAACAAGTATGGACGGTCTCTGAGTTGAATAGTCACATACGGAACATCTTATTTTCTTCACCGGAACTGCGGTCACTGTGGGTTGCCGGAGAGGTTTCCAATTACAGCAGTGCATCATCTGGACACTGCTACTTTACCCTTAAAGATTCTCAATCGTCGCTCAGATGTGTTATGTTTCGGAGGCATGCGAAAGAACTGCAGTTTGATCTGACGGACGGTATGGATATAGTGGCGTTTGGGAATATAGATGTTTATGAAAGAAATGGACAGTACCAGCTCTACGTACGAGAAATTAACCCCTCGGGAGTAGGGGCACTTTACATATCTTTGCAGCAGCTGCGAGAACGCCTACGTGAAGAAGGCTTGTTTGAACAAGAGACGAAACGTTCTCTTCCTGGCTTCCCTCAGACAATTGGCGTTGTGACTTCACGCCACTCAGCTGCTTTCCGAGATATCGTCAAGGTTGTAAGAAGACGTTCATCTGGGTGTAACATTGTGTTGGCGCATTCATCTGTTCAGGGGCTGTCGTCCTCACAACAGCTGGTATCTGGCCTCAATGCATTACAGAAGGATTCTGAGATTGAGGTCCTCATTCTTGCCAGAGGGGGAGGAAGTCTGGAAGATTTACAGGCTTTCAATGATGAGGATGTTGTGCGTGCAGTATCAGAGTCGAATGTTCCAGTGGTTACAGGTGTTGGGCATGAAAGCGATGTAACACTCTGTGGATTAGCCGCTGACGCACGAGGTGCGACGCCCTCAGCTGCTGCAGAACTGGTGGTTCCTGATCGTGAAGAGCTGTTCAGCCAGATAGAAGCAGTTATGGAAACGCTGTCCAGGCGTTTGAGTCGCCTTTTACATGACAAAAAAAGACGATTGCAGGTGGTCATGAGCCGACGCAGTCTGCAGCGACCACAGGATATTCTGCAGGGTCGTAAACAAACTCTGGATTCGTACAGCCAGGAGCTAATCAGATCACAAGATAATATATTACAGCGAAGAAGTCATCAACTCCGATCCCTTAAAGAAAGATTAGAAGCAATGAATCCTCAAACTGTTTTGAAGCGTGGTTACAGCATTGTTCGCGATAATGAGGGCAGAATAGTTAGCGGTGTGGGACAGGTGGAGGTTTCACAGGGAATTAAGGTACTACTTAATAATGGTGAGCTGGATGCAGAGGTTGTCCGTATCAAGCCAGAAAAATAAGATTTCTTTACTATCACCAGTTAAAATTGTATCAAGTGGGAAGGCAGGAGTATCATGCAGCAGGAACCACAGATCTCCAATAATGGAGCGGATCAAAAAGACGATCCAAGTTTTGAAGAAGCCCTAGAGCGATTACGGGAAATTGCCAATGCGTTAGATTCGGGTAACATATCACTTGAGGAGTCAGTGTCTTTATTTGAAGAAGCAATGGCCCTGGTCAAACACTGTCAGGAAATATTGGACGGGGCTGAGGGCAAGATAGAAGAATTGCTCGAATTAAACGAGGAAGTAATGGAACGAGTAAGTGTTGAAATTGAATCACTCCAGTAGGTTGAGCTTCTATTTTCGAAGGTGGGATGTCATGAAACAGCAGCAGAGTTCTGCTAGTAAAATATCAAAACCAAGTTTTTTCGATGAACTTCAACCAATCATAGAAGAACAGCTGCACAATTGGCTGCCAACAGAAGATGAAATCGAGTCTCGGTTAGCCAAGGCAATGAGGTACAGCGTTTTCAGTGGAGGAAAACGAGTTCGTCCTGTGCTCTCTTTATTAAGCAGTCGTCTGATATGCGGAAAACTTAAACCCGCTTTCGCTGCTGCATGTGCGGTAGAGTTCATTCATACATATTCTCTGATACATGATGACTTGCCCTGCATGGATGATGACGACATGCGCCGCGGCAAGCCAACCAATCACCTGGTTTTCGGTCAATCTCTTGCCGTCCTGGCAGGTGATGCTTTACAGACCAGAGCTTTTGAGGTTTTGGGATATGCAGATTACAGTCCTGAACGGACTGTCAGGTTGGTGCAGGAACTCAGCAAGGCGGCAGGTCCGTCGGGAATGGTTGGGGGCCAGGCTCTAGATATAAAGAAAAAAAATTTTGGACCTGAGGAATTGAAGTTAATGCATGCTGCGAAAACCGGAGCTCTGCTTTCGGCTTCGGTTCGTATGGGAGCTATAGCTGCAGGTGCGGACCACAAACAGCTTGAGTATCTGGAGGTTTATGGGAGGGAACTGGGATTGGCTTTTCAGATAGCTGATGACATATTAGATGTCATCGGGGATCCCGAGAAGACTGGCAGGTACCGTGGCTCTGACGAGAAAGAAGGGAAATCAACATATCCACAGCTGTTTGGAGTCGACGAATCTAAAAAAAAGGCGCGTGAGGCGCTGAATAGAGGTATTTCTGCTCTGTCGCGCTTTGGAGACGATGCTCATGAGCTGGTCGAACTTTTGGAGTTTGTCGTAGAAAGAGATGGATAGGTTTTGGAACTGGACAATCTTCGTTTGTATCTGTTAGGATATTGATCACAATAGTCTAGCATAGTATTTTGTTAAGGTACCGATTGATCAGTATTGTTCTCTTCGTGTTTAATGCTCTGGGAGGGGGAGCAGTATCCTAGTCGGTGTCGCGGTGTCTCAAAACGGGCCTAAAAATCCGTGATGGGCATATCGATGAAGCTCTTGGTGCTGGCTGCTGACGCCCAGTCAGGAGCTGGTGCTGGGGGAAAGCAATGTGGGGAATCTGCAATGGCATGCAGGCTTACACCCTACCTTGCGCTGAGGCCCAACCAGGTGGCCCCGCAGCTCACATGCTGCAGCTACGGGTTGGGGACAACCTGCATGCGGGATGACTGTGTGTAGTGTAGCCCGTCCTGAGTACGGAGGGTAGAGGTTCAGACAAGATTTTTGTTTGGACTGAAACCTTCCTTGCAAAAAGGACTAGGGCACCAGCGAACCGTTGAGGAAAACTCCTAGGCTGTTCACTCCGACTGTGAGGCTTGGCGGGGATTGAAGTGTGTGCTGAGTGGTGATCCAGTTTCGGTTGCGGTGACGGACCGAGGTAGAGCTGAAAGGGAAACCGTTATCTTAAGTGGTAATGCTCTACCGGGAAATCCTACTGGACCTAAGCCACAGGATTTACCCGCCAAGCTTCCCCGTTCCAG
The DNA here is from genome assembly GCA_964599275.1 of uncultured Clostridia bacterium. Classification (GTDB taxonomy): domain Bacteria; phylum Bacillota; class Sulfobacillia; order SLMV01; family SLMV01; genus PUMD01. The sequence continues at coordinate 943 of CAZRFK010000005.1, read as the reverse complement.
AGCAGTTTTTCTGCTCATTTTTCCACAACAATATTATTAACAGAATTTCTATCTCAGATTTGAATCTTACAACGAGATCGAGCCTTATTGTTTACGTAAAAAACGTCTTGTATAATGTAAATAGTGAGAAAAACTGGTAAGATATTGCGGTGTAGAGATGTACCGGCTGCGATACAGACAATCCAGTAATTCCTGAGTTTATCCCTGTATTAAAAGAGTTTTCTGGTAAACCTAATCACAGTTCGGAGTGATTTAATTGACACAACCTCGAAGTTCCCGACACCCTCGTGGCTACGTACGCAGGGGAATTAGATTTGGACTCTTGAGTTTTATTCTTACACTGCTTATCATCCTTCCCTCCAGGCAGGCGACACAGCATTTGAGCTTGCTAGGGGGAGTTGCAGTAATTGTTGCAGTAGTTGCTTTGGGTGTTTTAGGTGACATGCTTGGGGTAGCCGCGGCATCAGCCAGTGAGGCACCATTCCATGCCATGGCAGCTCGTAAAGTGACCGGAGCTCGGCAGGCACTAAGGTTGGTCCGTAATGCGGATCAGATATCAACCTTGTTTGCTGATGTGGTCGGAGATGTAGCAGGTACTGTAAGCGGCGCCGCCGCTGCAGCAGTGGTGTTGAGATTTTTTCGGGTGGTTTCTGATGTAGTGCCAGCAAAAACTGTTGTGGATGCCCTGGTTGTGGCCCTTGCTGCCAGTCTGACCGTTGGAGGTAAAGCAGCATGTAAGGAACTGGCTCTTAGAAAAAGCACTGATGTTCTTATGGTGGCTGGTAAAATACTGTGGTGGGTGGAGCGATATTTCAACTTGGCCGTACTGGAAGATAGATAATGAAGGTGATACTGTAACATTGTGTCATCATTTTAATAACATAAATTTCGTTTGAGTGAATGGTTTCGTCCACATACTGAGCACGGAGGGGAAAGGATGCGA
>CAZRFK010000004.1:49901-63048 GCA_964599275.1 uncultured Clostridia bacterium | reverse complement strand
TGGATGAACGGGAAGAATATACTCCCGGGTATAAGTTCAATGACTGGGAAATGCGCGGCGTTCCCCTGCGCCTCGAGCTGGGACCCCGCGACATTAAAGACAAGCAGGTAGTTATGGTACGTCGTGACACCGGAGACAAGGAGCCAGTGTCATGGGAACAGTTACCGCACAGGATACCGGATGTCCTCAGCGAGATATCCAATAATATGTTTAAACAGGCAAAGCAGTTCCAGGAGGAAAACACTCACCGGGCAGAAAGCCTCGAAGACATTGACAGTATAATCTCCGGACCACGCGGGTTCATTCGCGCCGGCTGGTGCGGTGATGCTGAATGTGAGGCACACATCAAAAAAGAAACTGGAGCGACGATCCGCTGTTTGCCATTTGATAATGATTACGGACAGAGCTCCTGTGTCTGCTGCGGCTCCGAAGATGGTAGGGAAGTAATATTTGCACGAGCATATTGATCCATAATCCGAAACTAATCGGGCGGGCCGGTAAGTACGAACTCCGGCCCGCTTTCAGAATGAATCCCTTTAACCATTTAAGCACTGCTGCCGGCTGATCACTCAGTTAAATCCTCTTCATCATCTCCGATCATGTCCTGCGTAACTGCAGCCGTTTCCATAACCGAGTCAGATACAAAGATAGGGAAATCCTGCCGCACGGCAAGTGCAATACAATCGCTGGGTCGGGCATCAATTTCCATGACTCCCTGTTTAGTCTCCACTTCAAGCTGTCCAATGAAGGTTTCATCGCGCATGTCGTGAACTACCATGCGGATTACTGAAGCACCCAAGCGACGAATGACGTCCAGCAGCAGATCGTGCGTCATGGGTCGCGGAGGAGTAACGTCTTCTGCGGCCATGGCGATTGATGTAGCTTCCGCAAATCCAACTCCCAGAACTAACATCCGCTCGCCATCAACTTCACGCAGAACGAGTATATTACCATCCCCCTCGGGGGCCATCCCTACAGTCACAAGATTCATTTCTATCATCAACGTAAGCCCCTCCCCTCAGTTCATCTGGTTACGCGTGTATATAATGCGCAAACCTTCCAGGGTTAGATACAAATTCATTTCATCAACTGTTTTACATTCAGAAGCAATCACTCTCGCCCAGCCTCCAGTGGCAACTACTTTATTCGGCTGCCCAACTTCTTCGGCGATCTGCCCGACCAGTGAATCAACCGCTCCAGCATTTCCGTATACAATGCCAGAACGCATGCTGTCGACAGTGTTCTTACCAACTGCACGACCGGGTCTGGAAAGATCAATTCGCGGCAGGCGAGCCGCCCGGTCAAAAAGAGCTTCTGTGGATATACCCACACCCGGCAAAATCACCCCACCAGCATAATCACCCTCCGCAGACAGAACATCCAGGGTCGTGGCAGTGCCAAAATCAACCACAACGATAGGCCCCGACCATTGAGCGGACGCAGCAACTGCGTTGGCTATGCGATCAGCCCCTACCTCTCTCGGATGGTCGTAGGTAATATTTATCCCCGTTCGCACACCGGGCTTGACCTGCAGCGGGCTGGCTCCAATATACCTCTTACACATTTTATTAAAAGCGTCATCAAGAGGTGGAACCACAGAACAGTAAACCACTGCATCTATGTCATCCAGAGACACTGAATTGCTCTGCAGAAGCGTACGCATCTTTACGCCCAGATCATCAGTTGTTGCTGCTCGCAGAGTAGTAAGCCGCCAGTAGTGTATCAGTTCTTTTTTTTGATACACGCCCAGTGACATATTTGAATTGCCAATGTCTACGGCTAGGATCAAGTTAGTGCTCCCTTCTCCAAAAACTACGACGTCTGAGCAGTGCCTTGTATAAAAGCAGAGTTATTAAAATTGAAACAGCTGCTTCAGGTAAACCCTGTACCACAGCAATCACGGCACTAGCCGACAAAGGAAGTATACCACGTAACGTTACTAACCCCAACACACCCACTGTATTAGTCAGGCTACCAACTAATGCCCCTGCAACCACTGGAGCATTTTCACCTGACAGCAAATTGACCAGGACGTAAAACGTCAGTGCCCCCATGGGAAAAAAATAGAGATAACTGCTGAGCCCACCAGGAATTACTTCAAAATGATAGGCCACTCTATAGCTGAGATCCCATATGAGCAGCCCGCTGGCTGCGGAAATAATCTTCCGTAATGTCTTCTTCTGCGCAATCCTGAAAGCCCAAAAACTGGTCAAACCGATCAAAATCCGCGGCAAAAATGCCGTCAGTGGTTCTGTAAACATTACCTGAGCTACGGGATTAGAAGGAGCTACGATTGCCCGGTAAAAACTCACCCCTCCAAACATGAATCCGACAATCCCACCAAAAACAGGACCCTCCAGTAAAGCAGCCAATATTACCGGTATATGCAAGATGGTCGCCGCTCCGGCCGGAGTGGGCACCGGAATCATCCCCAAAGGAGTAAATCCCAGAGCGGCAATTAGAGCTCCCAGTATTCCAGCCAATACATAATGTCGTAATGATAGCTTGCTCAAGTTTATGACCTCCGTTCCGGCTCCAAAAGGATGACGGACGCAGATTGTTTTCCCTCTATGGTGGATTCTGATAAGTCCAGGCGGGATCGTCCCGGCTCACCAACCACAACACAGAGGTTCACCCTAAGGACCTTCCTAATGAGTATATTCTAGCCCTTAATCGGTGTTGCATCAAAGGGGTCAGCGGACAGCACCTAAACCTGACGGTATTCCTCCCAGAGATTCGGCTTCCTGCACTCCCCGCCGGATGCTTTCAGCTACAACACGTGCGGCTGCAATACCTACCTGCATCGCACTGCCATTTTTTCGCTGCAGAGATACCACAAAGACGGCATCACCGTCATATGCGGTGTGGCACGGGTAAATGCTCCGTGCCATTCCATCATGAGCCATCTGGGCTACCCGGAGGCAGGCCACCTTGTCCAAACAGACATCAGTGACTACCACTGACAATGTGGTATTACTCGGATGATGGCTGGCACTGAATCCGCCTGCAAGGATAATGTCTTCTGCTGAATGGTATCCGCCTTCACTTTTTCGCACACCAGCAAGGGTTGTACCCTGCTCATCAACTACATTACCCAGAGCATTTATACAGCAGACTGCGCCAACACGGCCTCCACCTGCAAGATCAACGCAGCTTGAACCCAAGCCACCCTTGGAGGACCGTTCAACCCCGGCAGCTTTACCCACTGTTGCGCCGGTTCCTGCTCCCACACTGCCCTGCTGCACAGGCTCTTCTGAAGCATTCTTACAGGCATGGTAAGCATCATTACCATCAGGATAAACTGAACATCCAATGTTCAGGTCAAAGATTACAGCAGCTGGGACAATGGGCACAAGCTCACCTGCCGCCTCAACACCTCGTCCCTGCTGGGACAGGTAACGCATCACTCCGGAAGCAGAATCGAGACCGAAAGCGCTTCCGCCGGTTAACAACACCGCATCTATTCTCTGAACAGTACGTTCCGGACTCAGAAGAGACATTTCACGCGTACCTGGAGCAGCCCCCCTAACCTCACCGCTAGCCACAGCTCCATCTGGAAAAAGTATAGCGGTGAGTCCTGTAACACAATCTGAATCTGTGTAATGACCTACCTTAACTCCTCTGATATCAGTCAAGTTCATGTTAGAACCTTCCATATTCTCATCTCTCCCTGCAGCGCAAGCTTACTTCCCCGGCTTGAAATGAATGCTGCTGTCCATCTGTTCCGCGCACGAGCAGACTTCCGTTCTGGCTGACATCAATGGCAGCTCCCTCCACGGTCTCACCATCGTCAGCAATTATCCTCACCTGTTTTCCCAGGGTGTTTGAATGCTTTTTCCACTGCTGTATCAGTAGCTGTCCCTCGCAGTCTGTTTGCTGATGCAAACGGGATATTTCATTGTTGAGTTTTTCCAGCAGCTGAACTCGGAGTGAATGCCAACCATCTGGTCCGCATTGAACAGCTTCAGATATTGTTATTGGACAAATCCGTCCTGTCTGCAAAACTTCCTGGGGCCACTGTACCGGGGCAACATTTATACCCACCCCAATCAAGAGAAAACAGCCGGAACTTTCACACAGAATCCCCCCCAGTTTTCGTCCCTCATAGAGAATATCATTGGGCCACTTCAACGCTGGAGCAGCTGCACAGACGTTTTTGACCGCCCGGACAGCAGCCACTCCAGCCAAGAATGCGTACAGCGGCCGTCTGGTTCTTTTGAGGCGTGGCTTCAGCACCCGGGTCATCCACAGTCCCCCGGCAGGCGAAAACCAGTCTCGCCTTTTCCGACCTTTTCCGGCAAACTGTCGTTCTGCCCAGACCACAGCAGGTCCATCTATGATCCCATCCTTTATCATCTTTCGGGCAGCATCGTTAGTGGAAGAAACTTCGCTGAATTTGAAAGTGGGCATGCAGTGATTACTCGAAGACAAATCTATCAGCTCCAATTGGTTGCTGAAAAGAATTCACTCACAACTTTCGTTCCAAAAGCATTGGGCTCCCGCTGGAACCAGCAGGAGCCCGGGAATCTATAAGATAAGTTGGAGTTTAGAACAGACCTTCAACCTTGCCGGTCTCTGTGTCCACATCTATGCGGCGGAATGCCGGATCGGAACCGGTACCGGGCATGAGTTTGATCGGACCAGCAACAGGAACAACAAACCCTGCTCCCTTGTAGGTGAGGATGTCGCGAATGTTCAAGGTCCAGTCCTCGGGAACTCCTTTTTTCTCAGGATCATCGGACAGGCTGAGGTGCGTCTTGACCATACAGGTGCTCATGCGCTTGAGGTCCGGATCCTTTTCCATTCTCTCCAATTTCTTGCGGGCATCAGCCGTATATTCTACACCATCAGCACCATAAACCTCGGTAGCGATGAGGTCAATGCGCTCTTCAAGGGGAGTATCAAGGTCATAGAGGAATTCAAAGTCGTTGTCGTCCTCACATGCCTCCATTACCTTATCAGCAAGTTCCAGTGCGCCTTCGCCACCATGCTCCCAGTGCCGGGATTCGGCAACACGCGCTCCCGCCTCTTCAGCTATGCGGCGTATGGCATCGATCTCATTCTGGGAATCGGTATGGAAGACATTAATAGCAACTACAGGGCTGATTCCTGCTTTTTTGACTACTTCGATGCAGTGCAGCATATTCTCTGCACCTTTTTCGACCCACTCAATGTTCTCCTCTTCATAGGCAGGATCCAGGGGACGTCCAGGAACCGGAGTGGGAGCGCCACCGTGGGCCTTGAGTGCCCTGACTGTAACAACGAGAACAGCAGCATCCGGTACCAGGCCAGATTCACGGCACTTGATATTCCAGAACTTCTCAAAACCAATATCGGCACCGAAGCCAGATTCGGTAATTACATAATCTCTGAGTTTGAGGGCGACCCGGTCAGCGACAATTGATGACTGGCCTACCGCTATGTTGGCAAAGGGCCCAGCGTGTACAAAGACCGGCTGACCTTCAAGGGTCTGCAGCAAATTGGGATTGATGGCGTCGACCATCCAGGCGGTCATTGCTCCGGCAACTTCGAGGTCTTCGGTGGTCACCGGGTTTCCGCGCTTGTCATATCCGACAACAATCTGCCCCATGCGCTCGCGCATGTCTGCCAGATCACGAGTAACGGATAAAATTGCCATAACCTCAGAAGCTACCGCGATATCGAATCCGGAGCGCATCATGAATCCATCCATTTTTCCGCCAATACCTATGATAATATCGCGGAGTCCCTGAGCACAGAAGTCCAATACCCAGCGCAGCTCGACGTTATTCGGATCTATATCCAGACGCTCGAGATTACGTTTCGCCAGAGTTTTATCTCCGTAGTTGAATTCGTGCTGCATACGGGCATTAAGAGCGACCATGGCCAGGTTGTGGGCGTTCATAATGGCATTGATGTCTCCAGTCAATCCCAAAGAGAAGGGTGTCAACGGTATGCACTGAGCCAATCCCCCTCCTGCTGCCGAACCTTTAATGTTCATGGTTGGCCCGCCGGAAGGTTGACGGATAGTAGCAGCGACATCTTTTCCTCTTTTACCCAGACCCTGGGTAAGACCGATAGTTGTCGTTGACTTACCTTCTCCCAGCGGAGTAGGAGTTATGGCAGTAACATCGACATACCTGCCATCAGGCTTATCGGCAAGACGGTCTATTACCGCCTTATAATCCACCTTACCTACGTAGTGACCGTGAGGAATAAGTTCCTCCTCTTCAAGTCCGAGTTCTTCTCCTAGTTGGAATATCGTTTTCATATCCGACTCTGCATCTTCAGCAATTTCCCAGTCTTCATGCTTTGTGGGATCTAAAGCCATTCTATAGCCTCCTCAAATGAAATTCCTTCTAAATTTCCTGACTGACAGAGAATAACCTCTCAGCCAATTACTATTACTTCTTGGACGAGCAAGCAAATCCTGCTAAATATCCTCATCCGACGGGTTCTTTACCCCGGGGAAACCCACGCGTTGACCTTTAAAGATCTGCTTCTCTCCGTATTATTCCCTCATACAGATCTGATGACGCATCTAAAAGCTCATTCATCTCCGCCCGGACGCGCTTGGTAAAACCCTCATCCTCCAGGCTGGACAAATTGATACGTACGTTGCATGCACCCCCTCGCAGCGCTGTTCTGGCTAATCCACCCGCTACCAGAGCATCACTGAGAGCATTGGGGTTTCCTATTTCACTAATTTGTTCAGCCAGCTGCAAAACTCTGTGGCTGCGCCGCATTATCTGCAGCGGTACCTCTGTGGCCTGGCGTGTGGCCGCCTGCAGCGCTCGCTTGCGTGCCTTTTTATCCTTGTCAGTTTCCTTGGGCATCCGGATTGCTTCCATAACACCATCGAAAGCACGGCTGTCTTCATCCATGAGATCTTTCAGTTCTGCCATCAACAAAGATGACTCCTCTTTAATCTTACCAGCCTGTTCGGAGACCTCTTTATACCGCTTGCGTCCAGCAGTGAGGTTCGCCACCATTTTGACCAGAGCAGCACCTGCAGCACCGGCAGCAGCAGAAGCAGAACCACCCCCTGGAGTTGGATCCCCAGAAGCCAGACTATCGAGAAATTCTCCCAGCGGTAAATCTACAAACTTCGTATGTTCTGACATTTTCATTCTTCCCTCCTAACACACAAGTAGTCAGCCGCGACAATACACCTGGCGCCCGCCGCTTATCACATGACTCACAAGGTTTGCACCAGGACGGTACATTAGGTGGGTATAATCCTCAGCATCAAGCAAAACCACATCACCGCGAAATCCTTGACCTATGACTCCACGATCAGATCGCCCTACCGATCGGGCGGCGTTTCTGGTCACCGCCACCAGAGCTTCTTCAGGAGTCATCTGCATTTTCAAACAGGCTAGAGACATTATCAGATGAAGATCAATTATGGGGCAGCTGCCAGGGTTGAAATCACTTCCCAGCGCTACAGTTACACCGTTGTCGATCATCCACCGAGCCCTGGCATACGGTTCCCCAAGCATAAAAGCAGTGCCTGGAAGCAGAACCGCCGTCACATCAGCGTCGCGCAGGGCCAGCAATTCTTCATCTGGGGCAGATAGCAGGTGCTCCGCACTGGTACATCCCATCTCAGCTGCCAAGGCTGTCCCACCTGCAGCCTCCATCTCATCAGCATGTATACGCAGGTGAAGCCCGGCCTCCTGTCCCGCCTTCAGCACTTCCCTCGCCAGATCAGTCTCAAAGACATCGGGTTCGCAGAAAACATCCACATACTCTGCCAGTCCGCTTTCTGCCACTTCAAAAACCAGTGGAATTACGGCCTCCCGCAGATAACCGGCCGCATCATTAGAATACTCTTCCGGCACAGCATGGGCCCCCATAAAGGTGGGGACTACTTCTATTTCACTTTCTCGGGCGGCAGCATGTATCGCTCGCAGCATTTTGAGCTCTGCAGAGCGCTGCAGACCATAACCGCTTTTCACCTCACAGGTGAGCACTCCTTTTGTCAGCATGGTCGACAGACGCTCGACAAGAAGTTCAGTCAGTTCACTTTCAGATGCCCCGGCGGTGGCACGCACGGTAGACAGTATGCCCCCTCCGGCTGCCAGAATTTCCTTATATCCGGCTCCCTGGAGGCGTTGAACAAATTCACCACTCCGCCAGCCGGAAAATACTGCATGGGTATGAGGGTCACAAAATGCGGGGACAACAGCACGTCCTTCCGCGTCCAAAGTCCTCCCCCCACCCGATGCAGAACCGGTACCAATCTCTTTTATGATACCGTCACGAACAACAATGTAAGCATCCTGCAGTGTTCTAATTTCCCAGAAGTTCTCCGAATCTGAAGACACATCAAATGGGGTGCTGAGAGTGCCGATGTTTGTGATGTTCAGATCCCGTGCAGTACTGTCCACATTAGATTTTCCTTCCCATCCACCCGGTCAGAGGTTGTCCCATTACATATAAAACTCCACCTATTCCTGCAGCCGCGCCTCGAGGATCTGCTCCTTTCTGGAGAAATCGTCCAGATTCAAGTAGTACTCAGCAACAGCCTGCAGTGCAGCCTGGGGAATAAGCCCCACGATTTCACTTTTTTCAACTCCAACTCCCCGATGAGCTGCTTCTCTCTTTATAAACTCATATACCCGATGGATGGGGGTCTTTCGATAATCGGTGAGATTCATTGACACCTGGACTCCTTCGCCCTGTACTTCCAGACCGATCGCCTTGACATTTACAAACCCACCGTTTGAAGCACGTACATCGCGAGCTATCTGACGGGCAATGGAAAGATCATCAGTTCGCAGGTAAACATTGTATGCTATGAGGGCCTGACGAGCACCCACAACCGTTGCCCCAGCACGAGGATGCATCTGAAGGGGACCAAAATCAGGAGCTCGCTCGTCAGAGCCTATTTCCTCTTTCAACCCCTCATACTCACCCCGTCTTATGTTTTCCAGTTTCTGCCGACTGGGCTTTTTCGCTGCTTCTTCATAAAGATAAACAGGGATGTTTAATTCCTCGGCAATTCGCTGACCAAGATCTTCGGCCATCTGCACGCAATCCCTCATGCTGACTCCTTCAATGGGTATCAGGGGAACAACATCAGCTGCCCCGATGCGCGGATGACTGCCGGTATGCTCTTCCATATCGATGAGCTCAGAAGCTTTTTTGGTTGCGGCAAAACAAGCCTCAGCTACAGATTCGGGATCACCCAAAACCGTCACCACCAGACGATTATGGTCCCCATCAGCATGTTGATCCAGGGTCTTGCAGTCCGACTGTAACCTGAACACACTCAAAATTTCCTCAACAGTTTCCTTGCAGCGACCTTCACTGAAATTAGGTACTGCCTGTATCAAAGCCATCACCATCACTCCTTCCTACTTGATCTCTCATATTGATCACTCAAACCCCCGCAGACGCCAGGTGGTCTCCCTCCGGACAGCCGTTACAGCCAGGCCACCCTGCTGACCAGCTGAATGCATTACATAGAATAGATCCGCATCCACTGAAGATACAACTGGCCCTACATGACCCCCTTTGTGCCAGGGGATTTCTATCTCAGCTCTGAGGTGTCCCGCGGCATCCACAAGATATAGAATCCACTGCAAACTTTCCTCTTCTGCTGAAGCCCGACGTTGCGCAAGCCAGAAACCTTCCGGGCTGCAGGCAACGACATGGGGAAACCTGTTCGAGTCTGTCTGACAAGGAACTACTCCGTAGTTTTTCCCCTCCTGCCAGTATAGATTCCAAAGAAGAGGGCCTTCCCCGCGGCTTAACAGGGCTATTGTTTTGTTGCATACAAATGCATCCATCACAGCCGGACTACCATCAGAGGATAATGTTTCCTCTGTATCAATTTCTGCAGCACCCATGCTTATCCTGCCTACTGGGGCATCATTTTCCGGAATCTCGATGGACCGCCAACCGTACAGAGATTCTCTTTTTTCAGCCAGATAGTGCCAGTGCATAATCCCGTCGTGATACTGATCCTCGCCAATCAGTTTCTCAACTGCAATGCTGGTGACAAACCTGTAAATGCCGCTATCAGTGATCAAGTCAGCGTACATCCAGAAATGTTGATTATCCTTGCTCTCCAGGCGGTGAATCACCAGGTCAGATTCCCGCACCTGAGAAGGTTTTACCATCAGAGCGTCACCTACCGCTTCCTTATCAGACAAATTCACCAGCGCCTCTGACACCAGTTCTTCCAGGTCTGCTTCAGCACGGGGGGTGATCTCTTCCTGTTTTTCCTCATGCAGCGAAGAGATGGCAAAAACTAACAGATAGCTGCTGCGACCTGTGCCGCAGAACCAATCACCGACAACTGCTGGATACGTAAGCGCAGTTCCTTCTTTATCAAGCACAACTTCTCTATGACGCAGTTGAGTGGACGTTTCCCTGAAATCAGGTGAGGGATTCAACACATAAAGCTTACTCTCTTCAGCATCGCTGATGTAAATTGCTCCATCTGGGGCCGCTGTCATTCCCCACCGGTGTCTGAGCACATCTTCCTCTTCGCCCGAATAGAACGACTCTGGGGTCTGCCACACCGTCTCATGATGAAATTCTGTCACTCGCTCGAATCTCCACAACAAAAACAAAGCGATGACGGCCAGCAGAACTGCTGCTGGCAAAACAATCCGGTTCACTCGCAACGAAAAACCTCTCACTGCCGGTTTCCTCCCGGTGCCCCCTCAGCGGCACCAGAATCGCCGGAGCAGTTCCGCTGACGGGTTACTTAATCCATATCAGTGTTGTCTTTATCAAGCATGGGAATATTTACCCCGCGCTGCCTGGCTATTTCCCTGGCCTTTTCGTATCCGGCATCGGCATGTCTGGCCACTCCGGTTCCCGGATCGGTCCTAAGCACTCTCTTCAACCGCTCTTCTGCCTTGTCGGAACCATCAGCAACTGTCACCATGCCAGCGTGCAGGGAGTAACCTATACCCACACCACCACCATGGTGCACTGAAACCCAACTTGCCCCTGCAGCAGTATTCAAAAGAGCATTGAGGATGGGCCAGTCAGCTATGGCATCACTTCCATCCTTCATGTTTTCAGTTTCGCGGTTCGGTGAAGCTACAGAACCAGCATCAAGATGATCCCTTCCGATAACAATTGGTGCCTTTACTTCTCCCTTACGAACCAGGTCATTGAAGATCATGCCCATCCGATCTCGTTCTCCGTATCCCAACCAGCACAAACGAGCTGGCAGACCCTGGAAAGGTACTTTTTCCCCTGCCAGTTCTATCCATCGGCGCAGAGTTTCATCCTCACCGAAAGCCTCTAACACTGCCTGATCAGTTCGATAAATATCCTCAGGATCTCCGGAAAGCGCAGCCCAGCGGAATGGTCCCTTTCCTTCGCAGAACATTGGTCGGATATAGGCCGGCACAAAGCCCGGGTAGGAAAACGCGTCTTCAAACCCGCCCTTTTTCGCCTGTCCTCGCAGATTGTTTCCATAGTCAAAAACTACAGCTCCGGCCTCCATCATATCTACCATGGCTTCACAATGTCGCATCATACTTTCAATTGAACGCTGGACATAGGTGTCGGCATCCTTTTCCCGCAGTCTATCTGCTTCCGACATACTCAAACCTGCGGGAACATAGCCGCCCAGAGCATCGTGCGCCGAAGTCTGATCGGTAACCACATCGGGGATCCATCCACGCTTGACCATTTCGGGGTGAGTTTCAGCAGCATTGCCCAACACAGCTATGGAAATAGGCTCTCCTTTTTTCTGATATTCCTTGGCCAGATTCCAGGCTTCTTCCATGTTATTTACCTGACGGTCGCAAAAGCCGGTCTCAATCCGGCGCTCTCTCCGCTGTTGGTCGACCTCCACAATGATGGCCACTCCGCCGTTCATTGTTACTGCCAGAGGCTGTGCGCCTCCCATACCTCCCAGGCCGGCGGTCAAGACAATTTTACCCTTCAAATTGCCGTCATAATGCTGTCTGGCCAGTTCAGCCAGGGTCTCATAAGTTCCCTGCAGAATACCCTGAGTCCCGATATAAATCCAGGATCCTGCCGTCATCTGTCCGTACATGGTGAGGCCCTGGGCCTCATACTGCCAGAAATGATCCCAGTCAGCCCATGCGGGTACAATCATGGAATTACTAATCAACACCCGCGGTGCCATTATATGGGTTTTAAATACTCCCACCGGTTTGCCCGACTGCACCAGCAGGGTTTCATCATCTTCAAGATCTTTCAATGACTGGACAATGGCCTGATAGCAATCCCAGTTTCTCGCTGCCTTTCCCGTACCTCCGTAAACAATCAGCTCATCCGGTTTTTCTGCCACTTCCGGGTCCAGATTGTTCATCAACATCCGCATGGCAGCCTCCTGCTGCCATCCCCGGCATGTGAGCGCAGTACCCCGCGGCGCTCGTACTGTATCCGACATCTTTACAACCTCCTCCAAGGATATGTGAATGGGTTAGATTTAATTACTGTAAGGCAACTGACCATAATTTTTATATCTGCAGTGCTTTGAATAGCTGTCCAGACCGCAGATTATCAGCCAACAATTCGATTTCATCAGAAAGTGAACGGTCCTGTTCAACAGATTTCACATGCCGGCGAATCCACTGCAGCGTCAACTGCGTACCCTCCCCGAGCCGCCTGGTACCTGACTGCTCTTTCATCTTCTCCCGCCGCAGCTGGACTGCCTGTGCAGCTGCAATCGCCTCCACCGCAAGTATTCTGCTGAGGTTGAAAACTACCTGGCGTGCCCTCCTTGCTCCTGTTGTACCCATGCTCACATGATCTTCCTGTCCGGCCGAAGAAGGTATTGTATCCGCACTGGCCGGATTGGCCAATAGTTTATTTTCTGATGTCAGGGATGCAGCTGTATACTGGGCTATCATTAAGCCAGAATTCAGACCACCCTGGTTGGTCAGAAATGCGGGGAGTCCCTCGCTGTAAGCGGGATTCAGCAACCGTTCGGTGCGGCGTTCGCTTATATTGCCCAGTTCGCACAGGATCAGGGACATATGATCGCACCCGAAAGCCAGGGGCTCACCATGAAAATTACCACCAGATAAGACCTCATCAGATTCAGGAAACAAAAGCGGGTTATCAGTAACAGCATTGATTTCCCGGCTCAAGATCTGCTGCACATAATTCAAACCATCACGGACTGCTCCATGCACCTGGGGGATGCAGCGGAGCGCATAGG